>JBDHWF010000124.1:0-11402 GCA_039810045.1 Chloroflexia bacterium | reverse complement strand
GTGCGCGGGGCTATTGTGGGTACGGGGATCGCCCAGGTTGGGGCCGTTGGTCTAGGGGCGTTGGTGGTCGCCGCGGCTTCGACTGTCGCGGTTGATGTGACGGGGATCCTGGCAGCGTCGTTTATCGCCTTGCTTGGCTTTGGGATTCTCCCTGCCAAGCGCAGGCGGGCACAAGCTGAGTTTCGGAATCGCTCCGATGCCTTGCGGGAGCAACTCATTTCGACCTTGCGGCACCAGTTTGAGACGGAGCTTGACCGTTCGCTGGTGCGCATTCGTGAAGCTATCGCTCCCTACACCCGCTTCGTTCGGGCAGAGCGCGAACGCTCGGCTGGGTTGGTTGAAGAGTTGACGGAAGCGGCGGCGAAGCTGCGCCAATTGCGCGTAGGCATTGAGCGGACGCTGACCGATAAGGTACAGACCTAAGCGGGCAATGGTTCACCATTGCGATGAAAGGGGTAACGCGGCGAGTTCGCCGCGTTGCCCCTGTGTCTGTGTCAGGATTCTGCGGCGGAACCTTGGAAAATGATGAAGGATCCACCATAATACCAGCTAGATTACGCCAGAATAGTAGCAACGTACAGTCGCAAGACCTGTATTGAATGTGTGCCTGAAAAATTGCCAGATTTCGGAGAGTAGCAGCCGCGTGACCGCAACAATTTCCCGCACTTCAGGGAAACCCCGAGTACGGCGAAAACGCCCAAAACCACCGAGTATTTGGACGCAGTTAGCGGCATTGCTGCGCTCGCCGTTTGGCGATCTCTTGATTGCTCTGGGATTGTTCCTGTTGGCGCTGGTGATCCGTTGGCCCTATCTCCTGCGGCTGCCACACTTCACGGATGAAACGGTGGAGATCGAGTGGGCCTTACGGATCTGGCGGGGCGAGATCACGCCGCTCACGGCCTCGGATCGCTATTATGGCCCCTTACACGCCTACATTGTGGCCGCTTGCCTCTGGCTCTTTGGTCCGTCAATCACCTTACCTCGCGCTATCGTGATGGTCTTTGGCGCACTGACCGTGGTGGGTACCTACTTCCTGGGGCGGACACTGGTAAACCGTGTTGTCGGGCTGTTAGGGGCTGGGCTGCTAGCGACTGCTGCTCAGCATATCATTGTCAATAGCCACGTTGCCTGGCAAAACTCAACAACGCCGTTCTACGCTGTACTGACGTTCCTCTGCCTCACGCTCTATTTACAAAGAGTTGTTGCCGCAAGAGCAGTGGCGGATGAGGCGAATCAAGGGCTGACCTTACGCCAGGGAGGCTTCTGGGCTGTACTGGCTGGTTTCTGTTATGGCCTGATGCTGAATACGCACGTTGGCACGATTGTGTTGGCTCCGGCGCTGGTCGTGACCGTGTTCCTGGTAATCTGGCGGGCGAGGGCCTGGGGTGTATTGCGTACGCCAGCGCTATGGCTGGCCCCGCTGGCTGGTATGCTGGCCTACGGTCCAGTAATTCTCTATAACCTGATGCACAATCTGGCTGGAGTGCATCGGGTGCGTACCCGCCGTAGTTATGCCTATGAAATGGATCTGTCGCCCACAAAATATCTCCAGAATATGCGTGACCTTTGGCTAGAACTGTTGCGCATGGTGAGTAATCCGATTCGGGTGCCAAAGGAGTTTGTTCACTACCTGACCTCGCCATTCCTGCTGCTGATGGCGGGGTTGTGTGGGGTAGGATTGGTGTTGTTGCTGAAGCGCCGCCAACCTTTAGCGCTCTGTGCGGTACTCAGTACGGCGCTGATTATGCCGGCATTCAACAAAGCGTATGGGCAGGATTGGGATCGGCATATGCTGACGGGGCGGTATATTACCTTCCTGTTGCCGTTAGTCTTTATCGCTGCTGGTTACACGCTCTACATCATATTTGGATTGGCGGAACGGTTGTTACAACGCAACTGGCCTCGTCCGCGCCTGCGTCTCGTGCTGCTGAGTGTTGTGGCTCCTGTTGTCTTGCTGCTGATCGCCTACCCCCTACTCCCACTCGCACAGTACTATCGACTCGAAGCAGCAGATGATCCAGCCAATGCCTCAGTGCTGGCAACAGTGCGCCATATTCAGGCGATTCGTAGCCCGCAAACGCCGGTGTTAATTGGCCGCAAATTTACCAGTATCGACCTGAAAGATGGTGCAGATATGCGGCAGATCTTCGATCTGCTCTTTGATCTCGCTCAGGTACCGCACGTCTCGCCAGAGAATACGTACCTGGGGATCGAGCATCACGTGAAAAATGCGCCACCCGGTGATCCTGAAGCGTTGCCGTTGATCATTATGATGCGCGACGAGTGCTGGCAAATGGGCGATCGCAGTCATTTCCAGCGGGTGAGTGAACGCTATCTATTGCGCGAACTCTATTGGTCTGGGCGCAGCTATTATGCGGTCTATCGCTATGTGCCAGAAGGTCAGCCCGGAAATTGTGCCCCAGCGACTGGCCCAGAACCTGGCGAGTAGGCCCGGTTCTGGGCGCGGTTACTAGGCAGCGGGTTCACCAAGCACGAATGCCAATACCTGTTCCTGATCACTCAGGTCTGGCAACAGCAGATCTGGCTGGTGTGATTGCAGCGCATCCAGGCCAAAGCGCCCGGTGGCGACGGCGAGCGTCCGCGCACCACAGGCTTGACCACAGGCGATGTCGTGCGGGGTGTCGCCGATAATCACCGCTTCTGCACCAGTGACTGGCCGCTGCAGCAGGCGACTTGCCGTTTCCAGCGCGACAGGTGGAAGGTCGTTTCGCTCCACCGAATGATCGCCGAAACCACCAATAACCTCCTGATACTGCGCGAATGGCGACCAGACTCCGGCTGCCGAGAGTTTTACTTCGGCAATGCGGGGCAGGTTGCCCGTGACCAGGCCAATAGCGAGATCACGACTGACCAGTGCATCGAGCAATGCGCTGATACCAGGCAGTAAGCGCTCTTGCAGTTGGCCCATCTCACGGGCGACATACTCTTCCATGTAGGCGAACATTTCGGGAAGACGTGGCTCGCTTTGTTCAGCGGGGATGCCATAGGCGGCGAGTAATGACAGTAAGATGCGGCGGTCAGTGCGCCCAGAGAGATCGACTTCAGCGGGGATTGGCGCAGTCGCATCGATGGCGAAGAACTCCTGACAGGCCATACGGACTGAGCGGGCATGGGTGGGATCGCCAGAGCGTAAAATTGTCCCATCGATATCAAAGAGTACCAGTGGTAAAGTAGGCATTAGGCGCTCCATCAAGCTACTGGCTGCGTACCAGTAAACGACGATCATGATCATGGTGATCACTATGGCGTGGCAGGAGGCCCGCCGGGAGGTACTCTACCATGAGTGATGGACTTGGCGAAGAATGAGCCCCAAAACCTATCATCTGCAGTGTGATCACTGCCACTATGCAGTAACGACTGTTGCCCCAGCGCGGCAGGCGAACGGGCAGATCGTGGCGCAGTTGTATTGCCCAACCTGTGGTGTTGTGCGCGAGGTTGTCGCACCTGCCCCATCACCCCGTGGGCCTTTGGGTGCTGCGCTCAGCCCACGGCAGAGCCAGGCGGGGCGACTGGCGCGGCAGATTGCTGCCGCTCTGGGACAACTGCCCCAGCTATGCCCGGTCTGCGCTGATCGTTTGATCTTGCAGCCGCTAGCAGGTCATGAACCACGTTGCCCACACTGCCAGCAGGGACACTTATTACAGAAGTAGTAGGGCGTGGGGATTGTCAGTGATCGGCGATCTCGGTAATACTTCGCGTGTGGTGTATGGGGCATGGGATGAAAGTGAGAGGGCATTCATGACGGCGAGTAGCACAACAACCGTTGACTTTACGCGTGGCGTGCCAGCGATGGAGAGCTTCCCGCTTGAACAGGTCGCTGATTGTGCCGCAGCGATTATTCGGGGGCCATATGGCGGCACCGTCATGCAATATGGCAAGGGCGCGGGGTTCGGGCCGTTGCGCGAGTGGTTGGCAGCGCAACATGGGGTAACAGCCGACGAAGTGTTGCTGGCAAACGGGTCGTTGCAGATCGTCGAGTTTATTGCGTTGGGTTTACTCCAACGCGGCGATTGTGTCTATGTCGAGTCGCCAACCTATGATCGCACCCTGACGCTGTTGCGGCGACATGGGATGCGGCCAGTGGGAATCCCCATGGAAGCCGATGGCCCCGATCTGGAAGCGTTGGAAGCGGCCTTGAAGCGCGAAGCCCCCAAGCTCTTTTATATCATCGCTGACTTTCAGAATCCTTCTGGGGCAACGCTTTCCCTCGCGAAACGGCTGCGGATCGCCGAACTCGCCGCGCAATATGATTTCCTCTTGCTGGAGGATGCGCCATATCGTCCGCTGCGCTACCGTGGTGAGCAATTGCCAGCGTTGGCCGAGATCGCCCCTGGACAGACGTTGCAGATGTCCTCGTTCACCAAACAGATTAGCCCAGGGGTGCGCGTTGGCTACATGATTGGTGATGCGGCCCTGATCACGAAGGTAGCCCAGGTAGCGAACGATACCTACATCACCCCGAACCTGATTGGTGAGGCCACAGTTTTCGAGTTCTGTCAGCGTGGTTGGTTGGAGCCACAGTTGGAGCGGTTGCGGGCGCTCTATGGGCCGCGCTTAGTCGCGATTGGCGATGCCCTGCGCGAATACCTGCCCGATGCAAACTGGATCGAACCAGATGGCGGATTTTTCCTCTCAATCAATTTGCCAGCAGGGGTAACGAGCGAAGCGCTGCAACAGCGGGCTGCTGCCGTTGGCCTGAGCCTCAGTGATGGGCGGGGCTTCTTCCCCACCCCGGCTGATGGTGAGCGGTTCCTGCGTCTGCCGTTCTGTGCCCTCACGCCTGAGCAGATCCACGAAGGGATTTGCCGCCTCGCCGGGGCCGTTCACGACGTGATGGGCCAAGCTCACGCATAATTTCGCCGCCGCCTAGAGCGCAATCAACCCTTGTAGGGCGCGGCGGAGTGTGGCTGGTTGTAGCGTATTGAGATCGATCGTCTCTGCTTGATGGAACTGGGCAAAGGCGATCAGGCCACGCGCCAGCGCAGCCGCGAACTGTTGATCAGGCTGTGTTGGCTCCTGCAACCAGAAGCCATGCGTAATGAGTGTATGCGTCTGACGATCAAGCTGTAAGTCGATTCGGGCAACCAACTGATCACCATAGAGGATCGGCAGGGTATACGCGCCCCAACGTCGTTTGGCTGCTGGCTTATAGATTTCCCAGAGGTAGGTGAAGTCAAAGAGCGCCTCAGTGCGTTTTCGTTCCAGTAGATTGTCGAGCGGGGAGAGAAAGATAACCTCCTCCTCAGTCGTGCTGCCACACGGCTGCCAGGGTACTGGCAGATTACCATCAACGAGGGTAAGGAGCGTTGGTAGGGCAGAAGTGGCAAGATAATAGGGTTCACGCAGATCTGCAATCTTCACCTCAACGATCTGGCCTGCTGCCAGTAACGCGCTGAGATCCTGCCGAGCAGTGGCCCGATCAACGCGACGATGCAGGCGATAGGCCAGGGAATTTGCAAATTCGCTCACGGTAAAGAGATTGCCTTGGGCCACTTTTTGATCGCGGAAGAATTGCTCGGTTGCACATTCTGACGCCGCATACTGTAGATGCGGTGGGGCTAGTCGCTCAAACAGATCATAGTGGCGTTCAAAACCCACGCGATGATCGGTCATCAGTTCCCCGATCAGCCATAGGTGATAGAGCGCCACACTGGTAGCGGTACGCCCACGGTAGCTTTGCCCTTGCCTGGTGCCACGTAGATCGCGATTGGCTATGGGGCCACGGTCGCGGACTGCGGCGCGTACAGCATCAAGCAATGCGACGTTGTCGGCAGCAAAGGCTGCTTGCTTCGGATCATTGCGGCGGCGCTGCATATGCAAGCGCCAGTAAGGTAGTTCGGTTATTGGATAGATATCGAGATGCCCACCATAGTCAAAAAAAGACCGATCTTGATAGAGTAATTGAGCAAGCTGCGCGGGCGAGTAGTTCGCTACGCGGCTCCATAGCACAAGGTCATGGCTGCGGGCAACAATCATGACAGGATCCATCTGCACCGCGCCAAGCGTGATGAGCGCGGTGGCTGCGCCAGCTTTGCCCACCCAGCGGCGACCCGGCCATAAACCCTGTTGCCCAAGTAGATAGCGGCGAGCGACCTGTCGTGAGATCTCCACTACTGCCACGTTTGTCGGTCTAGCCTACACTGCTGACAGCAGTGACTGAGGCTGTCGGGATCGTGGCACTGAGGTCGGCAAGTTCGCGTTCGAGAATCCGGCGCGCAATTGCCAGGGTGCTGGCGTAGGTCGGATCCATCCCGGCGTAGGAGAGATTTTTCGCACCCAGATTTTGCCCCTTCGAGTAGGGGGTATCTGAGGCGTAGTGGATGAAACCGATTTCATACGGCGCGTTGTAGAGATTGACAACTTCGCCAGTCGGGTAGCGCGTGGGGAAGGTATCTTCGTAGACTGCATCGAGGTAAGGGCCAGCCTCCGCTTCGAGGATCGTATAGCCATCACGGTAGAGGAGATCCATATAGCGTTCGCTTTGGAGGAAGGTGCCATACGTAGCGGCTGCGCGTTGATGGTCGAGGACTGAGCCATAGACCAGATACGGCTCAACATCCTGAGCAATGAACTGATTGCGGAGCAAGAACATATTGCCCGAATGCTCATCGTAAAAGTGGTCGGCGATCATTACGTCGCCGATGCGCCCGTTGAATGTCGCCGCTTTCCCCATCACGTAGAGACCCTGTAAGCTGTTCAGGTGGCGTGATACCGCCCGCAGAATCTGGTAGGCAGCCCAGCCCAGCGGATAGTCGATATTCAGGATCACCGCGTTACTCTCGCGCAGGAGTTCCAGGTTTGGCAACGAGCGCAGCCGGGGATCGAGTAGGGCGGGGTCAATCTTGCGGAGTTCGATCACCTGGGCGTGAATATCGAGCAGATGCCGACTGGTGACGTGGGTGATTCCGACCGCCCTTTCCAACTGCGTGCGGCGCGCCCGCAGATGTTCTTTCCCTGGCCCTTGCAGATATTTCTTCGCCACGTAGTAGAGAAAATTCTCCTGACTACTCGGCACTTTTTGGGCCTGGATTGACTCGTATTCAGCCAATAGATCAGGATGTCCATCGCGGATAAAATCGATCAGGGCCGCCTCGTGCTGAATGACATAACCAGAAAAGAGGTTGATCAGACTGTGGGTGTTTGATGAGACAAAATAGACTGGGCCGGGATACATCTCCAGATCGGGGCCACCAGCGTCAATCGTGGCATTGCGGAGGTGGTGCCACCACTGCCCCGTAACTTTGTCGTAATCGGTGGTTGAGCCACCAAGCACCCGGATTGCGAAGTGTTTCTTCGTTGCGGCGATCCGGGCCAATTGGGCGAGGCCGTGCCCGTCCCAGAGCAGCGTGAGTTTCGCCCAATCGCTATCACTGAGTTGCAGCGCATCGCGCACAGCAGCGATCTGGTCTTTGGTGGGGCTGCCGTCTCCTTGCAGTAGTTCGGTCATCCCCGGAATATCCAGTAGCCGATGGAGTTTGTTCCACTCGATTTCGTAGGCGATCAGCATTGGGATCAGGTCATCAATATCAGATGGTGAAGCGATCATCACCGCCAGCGTCTCGATCCCGTCATAGAGCATCAGGCGGCGGCGACCTGGGGCACTGACCCGCTGCCAGTTCAGCACGTTGGGGTAGCCAGCACGGTCGAAGACTGCCTCCGATTGCCCCAGCAGAATCAGGCGCACCCCGGCGATCTGGGCTGGTAAGCGCAGGGTCGAATAGGTGATTGCTGAGAGATCGGGATATGGTTCGCGTGCGCCGACGTGCAGGGCTGAATCCATCGCCAGATATGATTCGGTCAGCGCCCTGAGTTGGACTTCGCCAGAAGACTGTAAGGTGGTGGAGTATGCCCGCATAAACTGATCAATCGCTACGCGGCCTGGCCCCGAGCCTTGCGCCAGTGCTTGTCCCATCGATTCGCGACCATTGTGGGCCATGTAGCGTCGTTCAACCATCGTCCTTTTCCTCATTCATCTCATACAGCTATTTTCCTCTCTGATTGTAACACTGCATTGTTGCCAGAAGACAGAGATGAACAGCGATCTCACGCTGGGCAGTTCGCCAGGGGGAATGGCCGGGAAGTGGGAAGGGACTTTGCGCCACCCAATACGCTATGCTACTATCCGACGTTGACGATAGCGTTCGACAGATATGGGGTTGGAGAGAGGCAATGGCCAAGTTGCTCGCTGGTGCGGCGACCGATACAGGGCGAGTCCGCGATCATAACGAAGATACGATTTCGGTAGCGGATCTCGATTCGGAGCAGGTACGTGAGCGTGGTTTTCTGATCGCTGTTGCCGATGGTATGGGCGGGCATGAGCGCGGCGAGGTAGCGAGCCAGCTGGCAATCGAAACGCTCTTTGCCCAGTTTTACAATCACGAAACCCCGCTGCCAACCCCCGACAGTATGGCTGGTACACTCCAGGAAGCCTTTCAGCGGGCGAATATCCGCATCATGGAAGAGGCAGTGCAGGGGGACGGGCGTAGTGGTTCGCTGGGCACCACGATGGTCGCTGCGGTGGTGCAGGGCGACAACCTGACCGTTGCGAATGTTGGGGATAGTCGGGCGTATCTGGTGCGGGCAGAACGGGCCACACAGATCACTAAAGATCACTCGTTGGTAGCAGAGCAGGTGGCGAGCGGGGTGATGACCGAAGAAGAGGCGAAGTACAGCAACTATCGGAATGTCATCACACGGGCATTAGGGCAGCGCCCAAAGGTCGAAGCAGATATCTTTGAGTTGCGTCTGTTGCCTGAAGATCGGGTGGTCTTACTCAGCGACGGGGTGCATGGCTCTGTGGAGCCAGATGATATTGCCGCGATTGTGTTGGAAAAAGCGCCACAGGCCGCCAGCAACACGTTGAACACGTTAGCCCTGGATAACGGCTCCGCCGATAACGTGAGTACGGCGATCATCGTCTTTGATCCCGCAACTGCGGCTGACGAGCCAGCACTGGTGACAGCGGGCAGTGGCAGCGGCGTCAGCGGCGCGCGCGGTATCTCGCCAATCGTCATCTTTCTGCTGGTCATCGTTGTGATGGCAGTGATCCTGGGGGTGCTGTTCTTCACCGGAATACTTGGCATTTAGTTAGTGCGTGTCGAACCACGTCCCAATTGTGCTTGCCCGGTCTTGATCCTCGACAATTACCCGCCCGATTCGCTATACTCCCAACCGTAGCACAGCTACTGCTTTGCCCTCGTAGCTCAATGGATAGAGCACTTGGCTTCGAACCAAGGGGTCGGGAGTTCGAATCTCTCCGAGGGCGTCACCACTAGCGGCAACGAATTTTCGTTGCCGCTAGTCTTTTATTCACGCAAGCGTACCTGATCCTTTTATGCCGAGGATCGCCCTGGAGATCGTATTGCTCTGCGCTCCTGAGGGCATTCCCTCACCGATCTATGGCGATAGCCCGCTGCCAGTGATACGTCCATACAGGTCTGCTGGCATGTAATATGCATCCCCTGCGTAGTGAGGCAAGATCTGAGGCTTGCCACTAGCGCAAGGAGCGATGATGAGCAGCAATACACCAACTGACAATCGAGAACGATGCGGGCATTGCGGGACATTGAATCCTGTGGGTCAGGATCGTTGTATTCAGTGCGATCAGCCGCTGACTGCTTCTGCCGATAGTGCGATTGAAGCAAATCTGGAAGCAGAAGACGACGCCGCTGTGATGGGTGGTCACAATGAGATCACGACGTTTGGGGCAGGGCTGACTGCTGCTGACGTTGATTACGATGCCGCCCGCCGTGACACGAAGCTGCCAATTGTGCCTGAGCGCCCAGCCTAAGGGCTGGCTGCTGGCAAGCGAGTGGGTAGCAGTGCTGGAACGCGATTCCAGAACAGTCCTCGATCTTTGCGGGGCTGGCGGTTCAGTATCTAACTGGATCGCCAGCTTTTCCCATTAAGGGCGGGGTTTTTTGCGGGTACGGCCAAGCCAACGGTGGACACGGGCGGCGTACTGGCGGTAGTCGTTGCCGAATGTGGCAACGAGATACTGTTCCTCTGGCGTGATCAGTACAATCTGGCAGGCGATAATCGCGGGCAACAGCAGTACGAGCGCCCAGGGGAGATTGAGCGCTAGCGCTAGCCCCACAAGCAGGACAATACCGCCAAGGTAGAGTGGATTTCGAGAGACAGCAAAGATGCCGCTGCTCACGATGGCACTGGTTGGTTGCCCTGGATCGGTGGGCTGCCTCAGGCGTGCCAGTTCCCGCCGCGCCAGTACAATGATCACGATGCCAATGATGACGAGGGCGACGCCTACAGTGATCCTTGCTGGAGACGGGATGATTCCTAAGAACCTCCAGGGAAAGATCAGGTGGAGGGGGATCGCCACCAGGAACGGCAACCCAACGATCACCTCAAAGATCTGCCACCATCGTTTGTGCGCGACCGCAGGGGGATTATCGTCAGCGCTCACTCCATTAACACCAGTTATCAGCTAGCCAAGTGCTGACTTGCACTGCAATCCAATTCAGCCAACCTCTTTGCGTGTCTAACTACCCGTTTACCAGACTGCACAATCAACCTTGTCCTATAAGTACGTCAGGGCAGCCCATCGGTTGCAACACGACTATTACTTGGAGCTAGTCGGTTTCTCGACAGTAACCACGTCGATTCGCTATACTGCGAAAGACAGAACGACTGTCTGTATTGCCAGAGCGTGTTGGGCGTTGCCCTGGCGATCGGGGTGAGACTATTGGCTGGTGTCGCAACGGTATCGCTGGCTCTTGTGCGATACACTGCGACACCCTTGGTGTAGTGTGGGATAGACGAACGATGGCCGAGATTAACCTGCGTGAGATTACTCCTGCTGACCGCGAGGCAGTGCTGGCTGTTGAGGTGCAATCGACCCCGCGTCTGCAATATCTGCCCGCCGTTTTCGATGATTTCCGCACTGAGCCAGATGGCGACTTCTTCCTGGCAGAATACGATGGTGAAATTGTTGCCTGTGCCAAATATACGCAGTTGCCGAATAATTCGGTCTGGCTAGAGACCCTGCGCGTGGTGCCGGAATATCAGGGACGCGGAATCGGCAAGCAACTGTATACGCGCTATTTCGAGAAGGCGCGTGAGCAGAATGCGCAGACGATGCGTATGTATACCGGGATTACCAATGCGGTGAGCCGGGGGTTGGCTGAACATTTCGGCTTTACTCTGGAAGAGACGTTCGCAGGCTTCACCCAGGAATGCTCAACAATCAGCAAGCCCGCGCAGGTTGCGGCATTCAAGGCGATCGAGGATCCAGAACAGGCCGCTGCGCTCCTGATGCCGCCGCTGGCCACCTGGAACAACTTCATGGTGATGAATCGCACGTTCTACAAGGTGACGCCGGAACTCTGCGCGGAGTTTGCCCGACAGGGGATGGTCTACCAGGA
>JBDHWF010000123.1:0-11447 GCA_039810045.1 Chloroflexia bacterium | reverse complement strand
GTCAGGCGACAATTCCTGGCGGAATTGTCCACGATGTACGCTATGCCCATCCGTTCCCGATCTACATTGAAGGGGCATTAGGATCGAAAAAGTGGGATCTTGATGGGCACGAACTGATCGACTACACGATGGGGCATGGCGCATTGATTTTGGGGCATAGTCACCCTGAAATTGTTGATGCCGTCGTGGCGCAGATGCGCAAAGGCACCCATTTTGGAGCGGGCCATCAGCTTGAAGTAGAGTGGGCGGAGTGGATTCATCGCCTGGTGCCTTCTGCCGAACGGGTGAAGTTCACTTCGGCGGGAACCGAGGCGACGATGCTGGCGATGCGTCTGGCGCGCGCCTTCACTGGTCGTGACAAGATTCTCAAGTTTGCTGGTCATTTTCATGGCTGGCACGACTACGCTGCCCCTGGAAACTCGCTACCAGTCACTGCCCCCCCAGGGATTCCCCAGGCAGTGCTTGATACGCTGGTGATTGCGCCAAACAACGACCTTGACTTTGTTGAGCGGACCCTGGCTGAGGCCGACCATGGCGTCGCTGCGGTGATCCTGGAGCCAAGTGGGGCGTCGTACGCTACTGTGCCGCTGCCAGATGGCTTCCTCGCCAAACTGCGCGAGATAACGGAGCGACACGATGTTTTGCTGATCTTTGATGAAGTCGTGACCGGCTTCCGTTGGTCGCCCGGTGGAGTTCAGGGGTTAACCGGGATCACCCCAGATCTGACCACCATGGCGAAGATTTTGGCTGGGGGCTTGCCCGGTGGTGCCGTGGCTGGTCGCGGGGCGATCATGGAGTTGCTTGAATTCAAGGATGATCCCGTCTGGAATCGCACCCGCAAGATTCAGCATCCTGGTACCTATAACGCCAATCCCCTGTCGGCAACCGCCGGGGTAACGGCGATGCGGCTCGTGTCAGATCCTGCGGTGCAGCGACAGGCAAACCAGATGGCGACGAAGCTGAAGCGGGGCTTCAATGAAGCGTTCCTGCGCCACGATCTACCAGGATTTGCGTATGGGGAAAGTTCAATCGTGAACACGATCCTTGGTACCCCCTATCCAGGTAAATTGCCCCTCGACCTTGAACACCCCGAAGGCGTGCCAGCGACGATCTTGAAAGGCCGTGGCTCACATGAGTTGCTGATGTCTGTGCGGGCGGGCATGATTCTGGAAGGGATGGATCTCTGGCACGGTGCCGGGGCGATTCTCAGTATTACCCATACTGACGAAGATATTGCGCGGACCGTCGAAGCCTTTGATCGGGTATTGGGCCGGATGAAGGCCGAACGCCTATTTGCTGATTAAGGCGATGCCGAATCTAACGCCGTACCCGCGCACGAGCGATGTGGTTATCGGGTACGGCGTTGCCATTACTGCTGGAATGAACTGTTGGCGGCAGGCAGAGGTGGTGCGGTGAGGCGCGAGACACTGCATACTGTCGCTGCCGCCTGGTCGCCTTTTCTGGCGGGCAAGCAGCCTGCATTGTTGGTTGAAGGTCACGCACTTCATACGTTGCATACCCTGCCTGATGCCACGGTTGATATGATCATGACTAGCCCACCATACTGGCAGCAACGACGCTATGCCGACCCAATGGCGCTGGGCGGTGAGGCAACGGTGGGGGCGTATGTTGCGGCCTTGTTGCCAATCTGTGCTGAGCTGCAACGGGTATTGAAGCCAACGGGGTCATTCTGGCTCAATCTTGGTGATACGTACCAGAACAAGAGCCTCTGTGGGTTGCCCTGGCGCGTTGCGCTGGCGTTGCAAGATCAACAAGGGTGGCTGCTACGGAACGACGTAATCTGGCACAAGCTGAAAGGTGGGCCAGATAATACACGGGATAAGTTGCGGAATCTGCACGAGCATCTGTTCCACTTCGTGCGTTCGTCACAGCCATATTACGATGTCGATGCGATTCGCAATGCCCCGCGCCCCACGGCTATGGCGGCGGCAGGGGTGGTAACGGCCACTGGCGTATCAGGGGTACGCTATCGGCGGCAGATTCAGCGCAGTACCGCGTTGAGTCCTGCCGAACGCGCCGCCGCGTTAGCGGCGCTTGATGCTACGCTGGCGAAGGTGGCCGCAGGTGAACTGTTTGACTTTCGGATGGTGATCCGGGGGCAGCAGCGCGTCACGCACTCTGATTCAGTTGCGGTCTCTGGTCGCGCCTACGAATTGCAGAAGCAAGGCTTCTATATCTTGCCCTACAATAAGCGTGGGAGTAAGCCCGGTGATGTCTGGGAGCTTGTGCCAGAAGATAGCTGGCGGCGCGATTCGCACAGTGCGCCATTTCCCGAAGCCCTCTGTACCTTGCCAATTCTCGCAACCTGCCCGCCAGGTGGGCTGGTACTCGATCCATTTGTTGGTACAGGTACCGCAATTGTGGCCGCTGTACGGCAGGGGCGACGAGGGATCGGAATTGATCTCAGCGCCGAATATTTGCAAACCGCTGCAACGCGGCTGGAGTCACTGCCCCTTGTCACGACCAAGTATCCTTAAGTAGGACAACACACGAGACCCAGCAATAGATGTAAGGATGATGCAACACCAATGATGCGCCAGGCACTTGAATCAATGGCGAATAGCCAGAGCGACCGCGCCGCCAATCGGCGGGCGACGATCTGGCGGTTAATAGCCGAACTGCGACCGTTTCGCACCCAGATTGTGGCGGTGTTTGGCCTGATTCTGCTCAGTGCCGCAGCGCAGGCAGCGGGGCCACTGCTGATCGGGCGGGCGATTGATCAGGCAATTGGCCAGGGGAATCGGCAACGCTTGTTGTGGTATATGCTCGCCCTGGCGATAACCTACATTGTGGGTGCGTTGACCTCACGCCTACAGACGCGCCAGGTCGGGGCGATTGGGCAGCGGGTGCTGGCCGATCTGCGGGCGCGGATCTTTGATACGTTTCAGCGATTACCACTCGCCTACTACGATCGGCGACCGCTCGGCGATCTGATCAGCCGGGTGACCAACGACGTAGATACGCTGAATCAGTTTCTTTCGCAGGGCCTAACGCAACTGCTCGGTCAGATCTTTAGTCTGGTTGGGATTGTGGTCACCATGCTGGTCTTGGATCTTCCCCTGGCCTTAGTTTCGTTCACGATTATTCCAGTTATGTTGCTGACGACCAACCTTTTCGCTCGTCGCGCCCGTACTGCTTTCCGCCGTACACGGGAGACGGTGGGCGATGTAACGGCAGGACTACAAGAGGAAATTGTTGGCGTGCGGCAAGCCCAGGCATTCAATCGCACTGAACTGAACATTGCGCGCTTCCGCGAACGTAACGAGGCAAATCGTAGTGCTAATGTGCAGGCGACTGGTGTAACTGCGGCGTTTGTGCCAGCAATCGACATCCTCAGTACTCTCGCCACCACGCTGGTGATTGGTTTTGGGGGCTATCTCGTTTACCACAACCGGCTGACGGTGGGGATATTGGCGGCATTCTTGATCTATGTGCAGCAATTCTTCCGTCCCTTACAGTTGATCTCGCAGGTTTACGCCCAGGCACAGTCGAGTATTGCGGGCGCAGAGCGAATCTACACGATTCTTGATGAGCAGCCAGAACCTGCTGATCCGCCAGATGCCCTGCGTCTGGGGCAATTGACTGGCGCAATCACCTTCGATCAGGTGACGTTTGGTTATGACACGGCGCGGCCTGTCTTACGCGAGATCACCTTCACTGTTGAGCCAGGGCAAACGCTGGCGTTAGTTGGGCGTACTGGGGCGGGCAAGACAACGATTGCCTCACTGATCCCCCGTTTTTATGATGTGTCAGCGGGCTCAGTGCAGGTTGACGGTCACGATTTGCGGACGGTGACACGGGCCAGTTTGCGCGCGCAGATCGCAGTCGTGTTGCAGGAGCCATTCCTGTTCAGCGGCACGATTGCCGACAATATCCGGTATGGCAAACTGGAGGCAACGCAGGCCGAGATTCAAGCCGCAGCCCAGGCGACTGGCGCAGATGCGTTTATCGAGGCGCTACCGCAGGGTTACGACACCCACCTTGGCGAAGGGGGCGGCACGATCAGCCAGGGGCAGCGACAACTGCTTTCGCTGACGCGGGCGTTGTTGGCGAATCCGCGAATCTTGATTCTCGATGAGGCAACGGCGAATATCGACACACGCACTGAACTGGCGATTCAGCGGGCGCTGGCGAAGATTCTGGCGGGGCGTACCAGTGTGATTATCGCGCACCGTCTGAGCACAATTCGTAATGCCGACCTGATCCTGGTGATTGATGATGGGCAGATTGTGGAGCGTGGCACCCACGAAGCCCTGCTGGCTCTGGATGAACAATATGCCGCGCTCTATCGGCGGCAATTCCGCGACGAGCGGCCAAAATCGCCCGCTGAAGTAGCGTAGCAGGCGGGGCTAAAAGGTTGCCGCAACCGCTGCCACACGCTACACTTAAGGTAGCGGTCGTCGGCCGCAGGAAGGGCGTACGAACGCGGAATGTACCTCACAAGGCTCCAACTGGAACAGTTTCGTAACTATGAGCAACTTGACCTCGCTGTGCCGCAGCGAGGGCTCTTGCTTTTCGGGGCGAATGCCAGCGGCAAAACCAGCTTGCTCGAAGCCCTCTACTTGCTGGCAACCACCCGGTCGCCCCGTGCGGGGGTCGAACGCGAACTGATCCGCTGGGGGAGCGGCGAAGATTACGGGATGCCCCCCTATGCGCGGTTGGTTGGCACCGTCGAACGGAATGACGGCCCGGCCGAGATCGAGATCGCCCTGGCGGCTGAACCGCCGACGAATAATGGCTATGATACTGCGCCCACGCGCACAACGCGAAAGCGGATCAAGGTCAATGGGGTAGGCCGCCATGCCCGCGATGCAGTTGGTACGGTGAAGACCGTCCTCTTTTCGCCAGCCGATCTGGAACTGATCATTGGTTCACCGTCTACCCGTCGCCGCTATCTTGATATTACGATTGCCCAGGTCGATAACCACTATATTCGTCAACTCAATATTTATAATCGGATTGTGGAGCAGCGCAATAGCTTATTGAAGGGCTTTGCTCAGGCTGGGCGCAGCCCCGATACCCGTGAAGTCGAGCAAGAACTGAGTTACTGGAATGATGAGTTAGTACGGCTTGGTGCGTATGTGGTAGCGCGGCGCGATGGGATTATCCGCAACCTGGCGCGGCTCGCCCAGGCCCGCTTTGCCCGTCTGACTGAAGGCGATACCCCACTGGGTATTGTCTATCGCTCGGGCGTGGAGTCCAGTGCCTTGCGCGAGCGTGGCGCAGAGTATGACCTCGCTGGTCGTGAGCGGATCGTCGCCCGTGATTTTCAAGGACAATTATCGACCCAACGGCGGCACGAATATCGGCGCGGGGTCTCGCTTGTCGGCCCACACCGCGATGACTTGGGCTTTACGCTCGGTGAAGTCGACCTCGGTACCTACGGTTCGCGTGGGCAGCAACGGTTGGCAGTGCTGGCCTTGAAGCTGGCCGAAATCGACTTAATCCGCGAGGAAAGCGGCGAAACGCCGATCCTGCTCCTTGACGACGCAGCCTCTGAGCTTGACCCCGCCCACCGTCGCTTCGTGACTGAAACGGTCGAGCGTGACCAGATCCAGACCTTTCTGACGGCGACTGATCTAGGGAATTACCCTGTAGGCTTGCTGCCAGATCTCGCGCGGATCGAGGTTTGTGGTGGGCGATTGCAGCCGCGTGATGATCTGCTGGTGATAACGCGCCAAGATACCCCTACTTAAGATCGATGCCCTTGTGTCACTGTGCCAGTGCTTGAAGAAGATAGAGGGCTGATGCGCCAATTGATTTGGACTGTGCTGCTGGCGCTCCTGTTCGCCGTTGCTGCACAGCCACAGACCGCCCAGCTTGCCGCCGCTACCTCCCCAGGGATCAGCGTTGCTCCACAGGCTGGAGCGCCAGGAACGCAGTTTGTGCTACTTGGTGGCGGGTGGAACGCTGGTGAAACCGTGTTGGTGAATATCGCGCCACAACACGCCAGCGCAGCCACCATTGAGGTCACTGCTGATCGGGCGGGGCGTTTTCAGCTCACCCTTGATTCAACTGGCTTCGAGCCGGAAGCAACCTATGCGTTGGTTGCGGCGGGCAGTGGACAGGCAACGACGCAATTTGCCACCACAACGCCGCCAGCACAGTGCTTTACGCTGGAAACGGGCCAGTGTGTCCAGGGGCGGTTCCTCGATTACTGGCAGGCCCATGGGGGGCTGGCCTTGAATGGATACCCGATCAGTGCCGAGTTCAACGAAATCCTGGAAGATGGCCGCCCGTATGTCGTGCAATATTTTGAGCGCACACGGATGGAGTTTCATCCAGAGTACCTTGGCAGTGATGAGGTTTTGCTTGGTCAATTCGGACGGCACCTGCACCCTACCGATCCGCCTGCTACCCCCGATAAGACCCAGACCTGGTTTCCGCAAACTGGCCATAATGTCCCAGGCGATTTCTTTCTCTACTGGTCAAGTAATGGCGGGATCGCCCAATTCGGTCTGCCGCTCAGCGAGCCGTTCCAGCAGCAGTTGGAAGATGGAAAGAGCTATCGGGTGCAATATTTCGAGCGGGCGCGGTTCGAATATCACCCTGAAAACCAGGCTCCCTATACGATCTTGCTGGGGCAGTTTGGACGGCTAATCTTCAGTCAGGTGCAGCGGTAGCAGCGATTACCGTGGTCGATCAAGCCAGGCGACAGCCGTCTCCCCAAGCTCGGCGATTGGCCCGCGCACCTCGCTGCATGGTGGCAGTGACTCGATGAAACTGCGTCCGTAGCGTTTGGTGAGGATACGGCGGTCGAGAATTGTGCAAATCCCCCGGTCAGTGGCACTGCGGATCAGGCGACCAAATCCTTGCTTGAAGCGCAATATCGCGTGGGGCACGGCATAGTCACCAAACGGTTCGTCGAATTGCTCGCTGCGGGCGGCAAAGACTGGATCGTTCGGAACGGCGAATGGCAGGCGCGTGATTGCCAGCACACTGAGCGCATCGCCAACGACATCGACGCCCTCCCAGAAAGAAGCTGCCCCAAGGATGATCGCGCGGGGATTGGCGCGGAAGCGTTCGAGCAACTGCCGGGGATTCCCGTCAACCCGCTGCCCCAGGACTAAGATTCCCATTCGTTCTAGGGGGCCTTTGATCGCCCGGTAGGTTGTTTGTAACGCACTGTAGGAGGTAAAGAGGGCCAGCGCCCGCCCCTCGGTTGCGGCGCAAAGATTGATCAGGGCCTCATTGAGGGCTTTCTGATAGCCAGGAGAGCCAGGCTCAGGAATATCGTCAGCAAGGTAGAGCAGGGCGTTGGCCCGGTAGTCGAACGGCGAGGGTACGCGCAACTCCTGAAGTCGGCCTGTTTGCTGCTGAGTATCCAGGCCAAGGCGTTCTTGAATAAAGTCAAACTTGCCTGCGGTCGCCAGGGTGGCTGAGGTCAGGACGACGGTACGCTTCTGCTCGAACAATGTTCTGGCGAGGGTGGGGCCAACGTGCAATGGCGCAGCGTGGAGCGCGATCCGCTCATTGCCCGCCGCGATCCAGTAGACGGCGTTGGGGTCAGGGCGCGTGATGGCCGCCACACCATTTAGCCGCAGTTCAGCGTTGGCGCGTTGGGCCAACGTGAGTTCCATCAGCAGGTCTTCGCGACCTTCCATCTCGTCGCCAACATTTTCCAGCGCAAGCAGGACGGTTGTGAGCCCTTCAGCAATCCGTAAAAGGGGGCTGTGGAGGGCCTCCCAGGTAGTGCCAACTGTCGCCCAGTCATCATGGTTGCGGAGTTCATCGATCAGGCGCAGGCGCTGATCGTAGTTGCCTCCAGCGACCCCGTGGCTGGTGATGAATGCACTGAGGTGGGCGAAGAAAACACTGCTGGCGATCCGGGCTTCGTCAGCCGCCTGCCAGAGCGGTTCAAGCTCCTCATCGACTCGTTTTTTTGCTTCGCGGGCGGCGGCCCCTTTGGTCACATTCAGGCGGGCGCGGAGGTCGGCTAGCGCGCCAACGCTGGCGCTGCCTGAGGGGGGGCGAATCTGATCAAGGTGGGCCAGCAAGCGCACGGCATCCAGTTCAAAGCCGAATTGGCGCGTGGCCTCGGCTTCCAGGTGGTGCGCTTCGTCGATGATCAGGTGCTGATAGGGCGGTAATACCCCACCCTCCATCCCCAGGTCGGAGAGGAGCAGGGCGTGGTTGACTACAACAATGTGGGCGCTTTCTGCCTGCCGTCGGGCGCGATAGAGGAAGCACTGCCCGCGTTTCTGGAAGACGCACTGTGAGGAAACGCAGGAGCCTTCGTGTTCAGCCAGATTGTTCCAGGCGCGGTTTTCCTCTGGGAGCAGCAACAGTTCGGCGCGGTCGCCGCTCTCCGTTTCTTGCAACCAGACCATTGTTTTTGCCAGCAGGTGCGCTTCCTCGGCCTCGTGTTGAGTCTGCTTGCGCAGGGTAAACCACCGCCGCAGGCAGAGGTAGTTTGCCCGGCCTTTCAGCAGGGCGGCGCGAAACTCGTTCGGTAAGGCGGCTTTGGCTGCGCTGGGTTGCTGCGCTGGCTGCTCGTCATCAACGTCAACGGGTTGACCGATCTGGGCCAGCACGCGCAAGACATCGGGAATATCTTTGCGAAACAGTTGTTCTTGCAGGCCAATTGTCGCCGTGGAAATGACGACCGTTTCGCCGCGCTCGACCGCGTGAATAACGGCGGGCAGCAGATAGGCCAGGCTTTTCCCCGTGCCTGTTTGCGCCTCGACCGTCAGCAACTGCCCTTCGTTGAAGGCGGTCGCCACGGCTTCGAGCATCCGTAGTTGGCTGGAACGATATTCGTAGCCGTTAAACACGCGGGCAAATGCGCCATTCGGGGCCAGGATGTTGCGGAGGTCAGTGGGGTTGATGGGAGCCGTGGAGCCAGTGGCTTCCAACCGTTCTGGGCGTTGGCGGGGCAACAGAAAGAGCGTATCCATCGAGCGTTCTTCGCGCAAGCCGCCACCAGCGATCTGCTGCCGTAGCGCCGCGCCAAATGCCCCCACTGGGCTATCGAAACCAGCGCGGGTTTTCTCGCGGGCCAGTTCGTTGACCAGTGGGGCCAGCGGCGATTTTGCGGTGGTCAGGAGGCGACCAATCTCGCCGATTGTTTCAGGGTCGAATTCGGTCAGGCGGTCGAGCAGTTTCCGAAAGACTTCGACGGTGACTGCCGCATCAGCCAGGGCGCGGTGCGCCACAGGCAACGCGACATCCAGGCGGGCGGCAATCTGGCGCAGACTGTAGGCTGGAAGGCCTGGTAGCGTTAGGGTTGCCAGTTCAAACGTATCATAAAGCGGATTGGCCAGCGTGAGGCCAGCGGCCCGCAGCATCGAAACATCGAGCCAGATCGATTGCCCCACAATCGGGTGGGTGCGCACGAAGGCGACTAACGCGGGGGCAACGGCGGCAAAGGGCGCGGCGTGGCGCAGTTCGTCGCGGGTAATCCCAGTCAGTTCGCTGATCGCGAATGGTAACGGGCCGCGCGGGCGCACAGTCGCGCTCCAACGGTCGAGGATCTGTTCACTATTGAACTTGATCGCGCCGAGTTCAATGATCTCACCGCGATCAGGGTGCATATCAGTCGCCTCAAGGTCAAGGGCGACATAGACGGTCTTACTCACCGTGCTGTTGCCTACTTTTCTGCCTGTGGCCTGATTCAAAGACCATACCTATTGGGCGTCGATTAGCCCCGCAGTTGCGGCAATCAACAGGATTAGTTGCTGCATCCCACGGCCAATCGGTGCTGTCTCAATATATTCATCTTCGCGGTGAGCATGGCCACCCCGCGAGATCCCGATACAGATCGCTGGAATCCCCAACGCGAGCGGTATGTTGGCATCAGTGCTGGAAGCGTCCAGGTGGGGCTCAATCCCCAGTTTACGCAACGAGCTAATGGCCGCTTGCATCAGTGGTGCATCGACTGCCAGTTGCCCGGCAGGGCGATCCCCGATCACTGCACTACTGACCTTGATCTCGCCGCCCGCCGCTGCTTGCACAATCTCGTCAACTTGCCCAACAAGCCTGGTCAGCGCGGTAGGGCTGAGTGAGCGTAGGTCAAGGGTGAGGCTGGCGCGAGGGGCGATGGTGTTGACTGAAACACCACCTTCAATTAGGCCCACGTTGTACGTTGTTTTCGGGTCGCGGGCCACTGGGAGCGCCGCGATTTTCGCGATGATTTCGCCCAGGACGTGGATTGCACTGGGATTACCAAATGCCCCCCAGCTATGCCCCCCCGGGCCATCGACGGTGATCCGCAGGCGGCGTGAACCAACGGCCTGATGGGTCACGCGCCCGAGGTTCAGCCCTTCCAACGCGAGGACTGCGCCGAGGTTGGCGTGATGGTCGGCAACCGCCTGCTTGATGCCGCGCAGATCGCCTAAACCTTCCTCCCCAGTATTGGCACAGAGGAGCAGGTCATGTTTCGGACGCAACTTTGCCTGTTGCAGGAGCTTGGGAATTGTCAGCAAGGCCGCCACCGCGAGGCTGTTGTCGCCGATACCGGGGCCATGTAAGCGGCCTTCGCTCTCACGCACCGTGACATTCGTTTCGATTGAGAAGACCGTGTCAGTGTGAGCGGCAAGCAGCACCGCGCCAGTCGACTCCTGGCCAGCGATCTTCGCCGTGACATTGCCTGCGGCGTCACCAAGGGGTGTCAGCCCAACGGCAGTAAATTGTTCAGCAACAAAGGCCGCGCGGCGTTCTTCCTGAAAGGTGGGCGCAGGGATCTCGCAGATCTGGCGGGCAAGTTGGGCTACCGCTTGGCTGCTGCCCTCCGCCGCAGTGAGGGCCATCCGCACTGCTGGCTGCTGCCAACCATAGCTATCCTGCGCTTTCGCCACGCTTTCCCTCCCGCTAATAGTTGCACCAAATCGTATCTGCACAGCAGTATGCTGCATGAGAGGCGAGTATAGCATGGGCACTGTCAGTTGATGGGCATAGTATATTTCTCTCAGGGCGCAAACAGTATCATAGGGCATGATGATCAGCTTCAAGTAAGCGGAGATGCTGATGCCCGAACAACCACATAACGGTGCTACGCTCTCCGAGGAACAGACCTTTGCGCTCGTCAATCTGGCGACTAGCTTGTTGCCAGTCCGTCGTGAGCCGATAGTGCGTGGGGTGTCGAATGAAGTCTATCGCGTGCTGACCGCCCAGGGAGCGCAATATATTGTACGGATCTGCCAGAAGCCGGAGGTATCATTCGCGCAGCAAGCCTGGGTTCATCAGCAATGCCAGCACCAGAACATTCCTGTATCAGAGATCGCCTATATGGCGCAGATTGCGGTGGGAGAGCAGTTTCTCCCGGTCATGGTGCAACGAGCGTTACCTGGTAGACCATTAAGTGCTGTGATCGCTACCGTTTCAGAAGCACGGTTGGCTGCTATTTTCTTCCAGGTTGGCAATCTGCTGCGCCGCCTGCACACTATTGAGGTTGAAGGATTTTATCGACGAGAGAGTGACGGTAGCTG
>JBDHWF010000122.1:0-11470 GCA_039810045.1 Chloroflexia bacterium | reverse complement strand
CGGCCTCGACCGCGCCATCATCGCCTTGGCCCAGGTGGGTACCCCAATCATCGGGATCTGCGGTGGTTTTCAGATCCTTGGCACCACGATCAATGACCCCTTCGCTGTAGAATCGACCATTCCCAGCATTGACGGTCTGGGCCTGCTCCCGTTACATACGACATTCGCCCAAACGAAAACCACCGTCCAGGCCACTGGCATCGTCAGCGCCAATAGCGGCCTCCTTGCTGGGGCAGCGGGTTTACCCATCGCTGGGTATGAAATCCATATGGGCGAGAGTACCAGTGATCTGCCGCGTGTCGTACAGATCGACCAGCAGAATCAGCCAATGCCAAGTGCCGATGGCGCGATCAGCAGCGATGGCCTGATCTTCGGCACCTATCTCCATGGCTTCTTTACCAGCCACAGTGTCCGCGCCGCGATCCTCCGCAATATTGCCCGGCAACACGGAATCTCCCCGC
The DNA here is from genome assembly GCA_039810045.1 of Chloroflexia bacterium. Taxonomy (GTDB): domain Bacteria; phylum Chloroflexota; class Chloroflexia; order Thermomicrobiales; family CADCWN01; genus CADCWN01. The sequence continues at coordinate 11,009 of JBDHWF010000122.1, read as the reverse complement.
TTGATTGGGGCCAATCGCCACCCACCGACCCATTTGATCGTCTGGCTGCCCATCTCCGCGAGCATCTCGCCATCGACGAAATCACTGCACTGATCGGGCTGCGGCACAACTGATAGCGCATCCTTGACGCACGCCACAGGCAGAACGACAATAGGCCACAATTGTGATCCAGGGTGATAGACCAGAATGAAGGGAACAAGCATGACAGCGCCAATGCCAGTGGGGCATGACAATGCCAGCCCAGAGATCGTCTGGCGACCAAGCGCAGAATACCTTGAACGGAGTCGATTACGGCGATTCATGGTGGCGCAAGGGATCGACTCATTCGAGGAACTATTGGCCCGCGCCGCGCATGACCCTGAGTGGTTTTGGGCGGCGGTAGTCGATGACCTTGACCTCCAGTTCTATACCCCGTTCGAGCGCGTCCTCGACGACTCACGGGGAACTGCCTGGGCACGGTGGTTCCCCGGCGGCTCATACAATTGGGTTCATAACGCCATTGATAAGTACGCCAACGGGCAACACGCGAACAAGATTGCGCTGATCTGGGAGGGTGATGACGGCCAGACCAGGCAACTCACCTACCGCCAACTCCACGACGAAGCCAACCAGCTGGCGAATGCACTTACGGCCCTCGGCGTGCAACAGGGCGACCGCGTTGGCATCTTCCTACCGATGCTGGTAGAAACGATTGTGGCGGTGCTGGCAGTGGGCAAGATCGGGGCGATCTTCATTCCGATCTTCTCTGGTTACGGGGCAGAATCGGTCGCCACTCGTCTGCGCGATGCCGAAGCCAGATGCCTGATCACGGCAGATGGTTTCTACCGTCGCGGGAAGGTTGTCCCGATGAAAGCTACCGCCGATGAAGCCGTCGCGACCTCGCCATCAGTGAAAAACGTCGTTGTTGTGCGGCGACTTGGCGAAGCCAGCACCACCATGCTGCCAGAGCGTGACCTCTGGTGGGATCAACTGCTGGCGAGTCACTCCCCCATCTTCGAGACAGTACGCACCGACGCCGAAGATCCGTTTATGATCATCTATACCTCTGGTACAACTGGCAAACCAAAGGGGGCGCTCCACACCCACGATGGGTTCCCGATTAAGGCGACGCAGGATCTCGCCCACTGCTTTGATTTGGGGGCCAGCGATACCTTACTCTGGCTCACCGATCTCGGCTGGATGATGGGGCCGTGGGCGATCATCGGTACACTCACACTGGGGGCTACCCTGGTTATCTTTGAAGGCACTCCTGATTACCCCCAACCAGATCGCCTCTGGGAACTGATCGAGCGCTACAAGATCACCGTCTGCGGGATCGCGCCAACGGTTGTCCGGGCACTGATGGCCCAGGGCAATGATTGGCCGCAGCGCCATGATCTCTCATCGTTACGTATTCTCGGTTCGAGTGGCGAAGCGTGGAATCCCGGCCCCTGGCAGTGGTTCTTTGAGCAAATCGGCGGTAGTCGCTGCCCCATCATCAACTACTCTGGCGGTACCGAAATCTCTGGGGGCATTCTCTCCGCATTCACAATCCTTCCGCTGAAGCCTACCTGCTTCTCAGCCCCGGTGCCTGGGCTTGCCGTTGATGTGGTCAACGATCAGGGCGAAGCGGTACGCGGCACCGTGGGCGAATTGGTAATTCGCAATGCGTGGCCCGGGATGACGCGGGGCTTCTGGCGCGACTCCGACCGCTATATTGAGGCCTACTGGTCACGTATCCCCGATCTCTGGGTACATGGTGACTTTGCCCAGATCGATGACGATGGCTTCTGGTATATCCTTGGGCGCTCAGACGATACGATCAAAGTGGCGGGGAAGCGGGTCGGGCCAGCCGAGGTGGAATCAGCGGCAGTAAGTCACCCAGCAGTGCAAGAGGCCGCCGCAATTGGTGTCCCGCATCCAATCAAAGGTGATACGATCGTCACCTTTGTTGTCCTCCAATCTGGCTATCAGCCGGACGAGCAAACCCGGGCAGGGATCGAAGCACAGATCGTAGCGGATCTGGGTCGAGCGCTGAAGCCCGAAGCGATCATGTTCGTGGCCGACCTGCCCAAGACTCGCAATGCAAAAGTGATGCGGCGCGTCATTCGCGCCCGCTACCTTGGTTTACCGTTAGGCGATACGACAGCCCTGGAAAACCCCGCCGCCGTTGAAGCCATTGGCGTGGCCCAGTAAAGCAAGACACGTAAGGATAAAAGCGATGGCCCAGTCAGTATCCGCAACCACATTAGCTGAAATGGTCGCCTACTACCAGGCGCGAGCAGCAGAATATGATGAATGGTTCTATCGTCAGGGGCGCTATGACCACGGGGCCGAAGCCAACGCCCGTTGGCATAACGAAGCAGCAGCAGTCTTCGCGGCCTATGATGCGCTAGGGGTTACGGGTGACGTGCTTGAACTCGCCCCAGGCACGGGAATCTGGACTGAACACCTTGTGCAGACCGCTCGCTCAGTGACTGCTGTCGATGCCTCGCCGGAGATGATCGCGATCAACAAGGCAAAACTAGCTGGTCGTGGTGGCGAAAAAGTAACTTATCAGCTGGCGGATCTCTTTACCTGGCAACCAACGCGCCAATACGACGCGGTCTGTTTCGGATTCTGGATCTCTCATGTCCCGCTTGAACGTCTAGACGGTTTTCTGGCGATGGTTGCTTCCGCGCTTCGTCCAGGTGGTCACGTCTTCTTTGTCGATGGTCGCCGCGAACCGAGCAGCACCGCCGCCGACCACCGACTCCCTGCAATTGACGAACAGGTAATGGTGCGCCGACTGAATGATGGACGCGAGTATCATATTGTCAAGAACTTCTTTGAGCCAGCAGCCTTAGCGGAGCGTTGTGCGGCGGCTGGTTTGCAGGTGCGCGTTTGCGAAACAGCGACCTACTTTATGTACGGCGCTGGCGAACGGACAGCACCGTAAAGACCATAAGGCCCTGTCACCCCAAAAGCAGTAGTCCCCAGCGCGAGTTCGCGCTGGGGACTACGTTCATCTTCACAGTGTAGGCAATTAGTAGTGGCTACGCGAAGCTGGACGACGCCCTGGCGTTGGTCGGCGTACTGGCACGTATGCCGGAGCCGGTCGCGGCCCATGCAATAACGTGTCTAACGCTTCAGCCAGACGGTCTACGGCCTCTCTAACCTGCTCTACCAGCTTCTGTCCTGCTTGCTTTTCTGACCCGGCCATAAGGCTACTCTCTTTATCACGCCAATCACCTATGATCGACTACGCAATATCTGTGCCGCTTCGTGGCTACTCTTCTACTGGAGAATCAGTAAGTAACCCTTGGCGGTAGCGCCAACGAGCATAGACAAGTCGCTGCCATTCAGCGCGGGTAAATCCGGCCAGTCGAAACCATTCCTGCTGTTCAGGAGTAATATCTTCGTCTTGCCGCGCCAGATTCCCCGCTGCATCTGCCTGAGTAGCAGTATCATTCTGGTCTTTCTCTGGCATTCTTCACGCTCCTTTGTGCTAGTGGCCCTTCGTACAAGAACCTCTATCAACTATAACGCTGGAGAGTGGGTTGCTGTTCCTGAAAACCACCAAGTTGCTGCAATTCTGACACCAAAGGATGCTGGTTTACGCAGAAGCTACTTCTATTCTCCCCTGAACGATCGATTTTGACCAGTTCGCATCAGTATCCTCTTGCCCTGGTCAACAGTAGTGCTTGTTAGTCTGGCATTCAGCTACTAACTACCTAGCACACTATCATTAACGGAAAAACGGTGTTGCACGTTTCAGGTAGTCGCTTGATACTCTAGGCACACATCCAGCGCTTTCGTTGCGTATACTTGAGTGAACTAACTGATCGCCAGCCAGGGCCTATCGCCGTCAACTGCGCAGATGCGAACTATCCAGGGAGCAGTCAATGATGAATTACGCGGGTAAAGTGGAGCTGCGAATCGCCTTCCTCTATGGTGCAGAGATGAATATCTATGGTGATCGCGGCAATATCATCACCCTGACCCGGCGTGCTGAGTGGCGCGGCATCACGGTTACGGTTGAACAGATCGGCATCGGCGAACGACTGCAGCCAGCGTATTTCGACCTCTACTTTTTTGGCGGTGGGCAGGATAAAGAACAGATCGCCGTCGCTGCTGACCTTGCCCGCCAGGACAATGGCGATAAGGGGGCCATTATTCGCGAGGCGATTGAGGCCGATGCGGTAGCCCTGACCATCTGTGGCGGCTACCAACTCTTCGGCCATTACTATCGGCCTCATAACGGCCCAGAACTACCAGGGATCGGGGTGCTTGATGTGACCAGTGAAGCTGGCTCAGAGCGCTTTATTGGCAACAGCGTTCTGCACACCCCTGGTGGTGATCTGGTTGGCTTCGAGAATCACAGTGCGCTCACCTTTCTTGGCCCAAAGGCCGACCCGTTCGGCACTGTTGCCGTGGGCGCAGGCAACAATGGCCGCGATGGCACTGGTGGAGCGCGCTACCGACAGGCATACGGCTGCTACTTACATGGCTCGCTCTTACCCAAAAATCCCTGGTTTGCTGATCACCTTCTAGCCCAGGCGCTCACGCGGCGTCATGGCCCCCTTGAGCTTGCGCCATTGACCGATAACCTGGAAACTGCTGCCCATGTGGGCGCCGTGCGCCGCGCCCACGCGACCCACTGACTGCCACCGCTAGCACAAGGAGGTCACCAGATGAGTACAACGTTGGCAACTGGCAACGCCGCCTGGACCGCCCGCGCCGCCGCCGTACTCCCGGGTGGGGCAATGGGGGCGCAGTTTCCCGCCTCACACCCGTTTGTCGCCACCCACGGCAAAGGGAGCAAGATCTACGACGCCGATAATAATGCCTACCTTGATTATGTCCTTGGCTCAGGGCCGCTGATCCTTGGTCACGCCCACCCAACAGTCAACGCCGCTGTAGCCGCGCAACTCGAACGCGGTTCACATTTCTACGCCTTGAATGCGCCGGCAATCGAACTGGCCGAACGGATTGTTGCCGCAGTACCGTGCGCGGAAAAGGTGAAATATACCTCCACTGGCTCCGAGGCAACCGGGCTCGCGATGCGCCTTGCCCGCGCCTACACTGGTCGCGACAAGATCCTGAAGTTCGAGGGGGGCTACCACGGTCATGGGGACTATGCAGTGGTGGCTCATGCCCCACGCACACCAACCGATTACCCCCTGGGCAAAGCCGACTCCGCCGGCGTGCCACAAGCAGTTACCGATACAGTATTGGTCGCCCCATTTAACGATCTCGCCGCTGCCCGCGAGATCATCGACTGCTACCACGATGAACTTGCTGCCGTGATTGTCGAGCCGTATCAGCGCGTCATCCCGCCCCAGCCAGGGTTTTTGCAAGGGCTGCGTGAGGCGACGCAGGCGCATGGTATTGTCCTGATCTTTGATGAAGTCGTGACTGGATTTCGACTGGCCTGGGGTGGCGCACAGGAACATTACGGGGTCGTGCCAGATATTGCTGCCTACGGCAAAACTATCGGCGGTGGTTATCCGCTCGCCGCAGTCGCCGGCCACGCCGACCTGATCGATCTCACCGACCCCAGCCGCCGCGCCAGCGATGATCGCTACGCCTACGCTGCTGGCACCTTCAATGGCAACCCGCTAGCCGCAGCGGCAGGAGTTGCTACCCTGAATACCCTGGCCGAGCCAGGAACTTACAAGCGACTCCATGCCATTTGTGACCGGCTGGGTAATGGCTTTCAGGCCATGCTGGACGCCGCCAAGATTCCTGCTCAGGTGCTCTGGGATGGTCCGATCATGGCCGTCCTATTCACCGCAACAGCGGTCACGAACTATCAGGCAGCGCAAACAGCGCACCCCGAGCAGATGCGAGCCTGGTATGAAGGACTGTTGCAGCGTGGCTTTCTCGTCAACCCAGCGGTGCAGAAGTTTTACCTCTCCACGGTGCATACCGAGGAAGATATTGACGCAACGCTCGTTGCTGCCGAGGAAATTGTCGCGATCATGCGACAGCAGATCAGCGCAGGTTGAGGAAGAGTACAGCGAGGACAAGCAACCCTAGTAAGACACGATAGACGGTGAAGATCAGCGTAGTGGCCCGCTGTAAATAGCGCAGGAGCCAGGCGATACAGGCATAGCCCACGATACCCGCAGTGAGGATCCCGATCACAAAGGCCACGCGTTCATCAGCGGCTGGCCCTCCAGCCTTGAATAGCTCATACATCTGCTTCAGGGCAGCCCCTGCGGTGATTGGGACCGAAAGCAGGAAGGAGAAACGGGCGGCAGTTTCGCGCCGAAACCCCAGAAACAGGCCAGTGGTGATCGTTGAACCAGAGCGCGAAACACCGGGAATCAGGGCGAAGGCTTGCGCAGCCCCGATCAAGATCGCATCCCGAAACGTTACATCGTCCAGGGTGCGAATATGCCGCGCCGCACGCTCGCCCACCGCCAGCAAGATCCCCAGCAGAATCAGGGCGAAGGCAATAATCACCAATGCCGAACGATTCGCATTAGTTGCGTGAAAATAGGCATCGATCTTGCTATTCAGCACGGCCCCAACGACCGCACCAGGGATCGAAGCAAGCAGCACCAGCAACCCCAGGCGAGCCTGGGGCTCTGCCAATAACCGACCCCGAGCGGCTCCACGAACTAAGGCCGTAAACATCCCCCAGAGATCATTCCAGAAGTAAATCAACACGGCTACTAACGTGCCAATGTGGAGGGCAACATCAAACGATAATCCTGGGTCATCCCAGCCCAGGAACCATGGCACCAGCACCAGATGGGCCGAAGAACTAATTGGCAGCAGTTCTGCCACTCCTTGCACTACACCAAGTACAATCGCCTGCCACCATGTCAGCACCATTTCCGCCAGAATCACATTCCCTTACCTTCTGCGCTTATACCATCAATGGGCCTACGCCCCGACCTGCTCCCGCTCATGCTCAGCCCCAGTGCGTATCGCCCGAAAGGAAAGGTGAGTCCGAAACCAGTAATACAGGCCCCAGATGGTGATGGGAAAATAGAGCGCGGCGTGTACAACAATCGCGTAACTGAGGGCAAGTTCACGCTCAATGCCCAAGACCCCGTTCACCACCAACACCACACCACTCTCAAAGACACCAATATAGCCTGGGGTGGAAGGAATCAACGTCGCCAAATTCGCTACGGCGGTCGTCATCAACGCCCCAGCCGCCGCAATCGGCAAACGAAACGCTGGCGCAATCAACCAATACATTGCACTCTCGAAGCCCCACGCCCCCAACGAGCAAAGGGCAACCAGTGCTAGCTCACGACCAGAGCGCAAGACCCGCAGACCCGCAACAAAGCTTTCCACGAGGTCAGTGATGCGCGTACCAAGCGTTGCTGGCAGGGGTCGAAGCACTACCTGAAACAGCCGCTGTCGCAAGCGATCTGAAAAAACAAGCGCAAACAAGGCCAGCAACATCAGCCCAAAGAGGGTCACGGCGCCGCCAGCAACCTTCCGTAAGGTGTCGTTCAGCGGGATGAAGAGTGAGGCGATCAACAGAAAGGCGAGCATCGTCAAGCCATCAAAGATCCGCTCAACGGCAATCGTTGCCAGTGAAGCACTGGTTGGTACTCCGGCGCGTTCACGCAGGATATAGCCGCGCACAAACTCACCAATCCGCCACGGCAACACATTATTCGCCATATAGCCAATCACGACGATCGGAAAGAGCGCCCTGGCGGAAAGTTGGCGCACTGGCGCCAATAAGACCCGCCAACGTACTGCCCGCACCCAGACTCCGGCGAAATAGAGCAACAATGCCGGAGGCAGATACCGATAATCTGCGCTCGCCAGCGCTGCCCGAACCTGTCCCAGATCTTGTCCGCGAAAGGCCAGGGCAATGAAGATCACACTCACGCCGAGGCCCAGCCACAATCGCCAATTCTTGAGCATTCCCAATCCCGATCGCGAGCATATAACAACCCGCAGGTAAACGAGACTTAGTCAGCAACCACAATTGCTGAATCTCCATGCTGCGCAATTACCGCTTGCTCAGCACGGGCCATCGCACCCAGATTCCGTGGCGATAATCCCAACCGCCACAGCGAAAACAACCCTACTGCTGTGATCAACGTATATTGCAGCGCATGCGCAACAAACGAGAGGGCCACAGCTGATGACGCGGCTATACCAAACGCGCCTAAGGCCAGTTTTGCAAAGAGTTGATAGGTGCCAACATAGCCTGGAGCAGAGGGAATCATGATGCCCAGGTTCACAAAAACCAGCAGGAACACAGCCGCTGCCAGCCACGCTGACCCGCTCAGCCCCAACGGAAAGGCCAGGAGGACAAATGCGAAAGTGCCACCTTCGCAAAACCAGATAACCAGCGATAACAGCGCAATTTGCGCCAGGATCACCGGGCTGCGTAATGCTGCTAAGCCCGCAATAAACTGTTCAAGCAGGGCGGTAATGCGGGAGGCAATCGCGGTGGGAACGATCCGCAGACACCACTGTACTAACGCCAGAATAGGTCGCGGCAAGCAAAGCAAGGCAACCAGCACCAATGTTGCCAGACCAAAGATCAGCGCGGCAACAGTTTCGACGGTCTGCAAACGGGAGTCGGTAATTGGGAGCGGAAAAGTGAGTAAGGTCATCGCCATCAGCGCGATCAGGGTGAGGCCATCGCAGACCCGTTCGACAACCAGGGTCGCCAGGGCCAAGCTTGGGCTCACCTCTTCCTCGCGGCTGAGCAGATAGGCGCGCACAAACTCACCCACCCGTGCAGGTAAGAGATTGTTCGTCGCAAAGCCAACCATCAGCACGGGGAAGAGCCGCCAAAAGGCAATCGCTTGTGTTTTCACGAGGATCCGTTGCCAACGCCAGGTGCGAAAGAGGTAGCCAACGATACCGCAAAGGGCTGCCGGAAATAAGTAACGGTAATTTGCCTGCGCGAGTGCGACCCGCACCGCCTGGAGATCAACATTACGGAGAGCCAACCAGAGAAAAAAGGCAGTTAGCACGATACCGCCAGCGATTCGCCCGTACTTACCCACGCCTTGCTCGCATCTTCCGCTTCTCCATTTGGCAACGTTCGTTGCTACTGTTCATCGCGATCCGGCACCCCAATAGACTGTGGCACACGTCGGCAGCAGAGTATAGAGGATTCCCCAGATCGTGTCGAAAGAACCGCCAAACAGCCAGACACCACCTGCCAGCACTGAACAAATACGACTTGCTTGACACCCTAAACACCGATTGAGTATTATCGCTAGAGTTGGATCATTGGTGCTGCGGTACAACAGTTAGTGGCCTGCTGCCTCCGATGAAAGGCAGTAGTTCAAGCTGTTACCGAAACGTCGATGAACCTTAACAACTGAAAGAATGCAGAGGGAAGGGAACAGATGTCATCAGAAATATCTGGTCTCGTCCTGGTGGTTGCCATGCTCATCACCGCAGGACTTGTATTTGCAGCAACGTATTTCTGGCTGCAAGCACGAGAAGCCTCACGGATGAAGCAGGCCCAGCGGGATGCAGACACCATGTTGGAGGATGCGCGATCGCAACAGAAGGAACTGATCTTACAAGGGAAAGATGAGGCCCTTCGCCTCCGCAGTGAGGTCGATCAAGAACTCAAAGACCGTCGGGCCGAGGTTGCCCGACTCGAACGCCGCTTGCAGCAAAAAGAAGAAACGATCGACAAGAAGGTCGAAACAATCGAGCGCCGAGAACGCGGCGTGCAGACCCGTGAACAGGAGATGGAGGCACTACGACTCGAACTTGATGGCGCGCGCGAAAAGCAACGTCAAGCACTCGAGCATATCGCAAGCCTTTCCACAGACGAAGCCCGAAAATTCTTGCTCGAAGAGATCGAAACCGAAGTTCGCGAGATCGCTGGGCGGAAAATCCGCCAGATCGAGCAAGAGACTAAAGAAGAAGCCAACCGGCGGGCGATGCAAATCCTCGCTACCGCCGTTCAGCGTTGTGCACCAGAGTATGTTGCCGAGTCAACCGTCTCGGTAGTTTCCTTGCCCAGCGATGATATGAAAGGCCGGATCATCGGGCGCGAGGGTCGCAATATCCGCGCACTCGAAGCGGCAACACACGTCGATATCATTATCGACGATACGCCAGAAGTGATCATGGTCTCCTGCTTTGATGCAGTCCGTCGCGAAATCTCTCGCCGTGCGATCACGAAACTCGTGCAGGATGGGCGCATTCATCCAGCCCGAATCGAGGAAGTGGTCTTCAAAGCACAGCAAGAAGTTGAGCAGATCATGCAGGAAGAAGGAGAAAAAGTCGCGTACGAAGCGAACGTACAGGGACTTCATCCCGAACTGATTCGTTTGCTGGGCCGTCTGAAATACCGCACAAGCTATGGACAAAATGTGCTTCAACACTCATTAGAGTGTTCGTTCATTGCTGCAGGGATCGCGGCTGAACTGGGTGCAGATATCAATGTCGCCAAAACCGCTGGGCTACTCCACGACATTGGTAAGGCGGTTGATCATGAGATCGAAGGACCTCATGCACTGATTGGGGCGGAGATTGCGAAACGATTAGGGCGGTCAGCCCGCATTGTTCATGCGATCGCTGCTCATCATGGCGAGGAGGAACCAGCCACAGTCGAAGCGTTCATCGTTGCGACTGCAGACGCAATCAGTGGCGGTCGCCCAGGCGCTCGTCGCGATATGCTCGAACGCTATATCCAACGCCTGGAAGCCTTAGAAGGGGTCGCAAATTCCTTTGAGGGCGTGGATAAGTCGTTTGCCATCCAGGCTGGTCGTGAAGTCAGGGTACTGGTACGACCTGAGAATATCGATGACTTAGGCGCAACACGCCTCGCCCGTGATGTGGCAAAGAAGATCGAGGAAACGCTCGAATATCCAGGCCAGATCAAAGTCACCGTTATTCGCGAAACCCGTTCAGTCGATTATGCACGATAGCCCGTAACGTCCAGACCAGGCAACATTTCACGAACCGACGCGCTTGCTGTCAAGCGCGTCGGTTCGTCCTTTTTTGTACTATTATTCCGCATGATCTGAATACGATCCGCCTATCGATCTGGCTTGTATTCAGACAAAACAGGAGTGTATGGCTACCAC
>JBDHWF010000121.1:0-11573 GCA_039810045.1 Chloroflexia bacterium | reverse complement strand
TGATCAGGCGTGGCGAAGGTCGCCAACTGAGCAGTGGATTGCGTAATCCCCAGAGTTCGGCCAGCCACTCCCAGACTAAGACCACCAAGAGCAGGGTACGCAGTACGACAGCGATGCCCAATACCCACGGCGTTTGATGAAACCACTCATGGTAGAGCGGCCATTGGATGAAGTTGATCCCGCTGAGTCCCAGCGTATACCACATAGCTCGCCGCCAGGAAGGGAGCAAGATCGTAAAGGGGAGGGCGTAGACAACGAACTGCGGGCTGTAGCCTTTGGAGTAGATCAAGAAGCCCAGCATCGAAATAGCCGTAAAAAGCACGATATTGCGGGCTGTCCTGGCGACTGGTCGGAACCAGAACGCTGCATAGCAGACCGCCGTCACGACGGTGATCAGCAGTGTCGGCAGGTGTGAGGGGTAGGCGATGTAGTTAGCCGTGTTTGGGTCGAAGCGCACGCCAAGTGGAGCTACCCGACCATAGCTGAAATAGCCTTCGCTGATCGCCCAGATTGTTTCCCAAGGTGAACGGGTGAAGATCACCCGATAGGAAGCAATGAAATAGGCCGGGCCTAGCAGGAACATTGGGAGTCCGATGCCCAAGATGATTGCGGCACCACCAAGCACCGCTGCTACTTGTTGTTTGCGGTGAGGGAGAAATTTGACCGCAATTGGTAAGAGAAGGATGGGGAAAATCTTGGTCATAAAGCCGAATCCAGCCACCAACCCGGCCCTGGTCGCCTGCTGCCGCACAATCAGCCAGAGCCCAAGCAGGAGCATGGTGCAGGGGAGCGTGTCATACCAGCCGAGTGTCACAACAATCGGCCAGAAAAGGAGGGCATACACGAGGGTGCGCCGTTCGGCTTCGGCTGGCGACCAGAGTTCACGACAAAGTAGCCAGACTAGCGCGATACCCAACAGATCAGCGATGGTGACGATTGAGCCCAGGACAAGATGGAAGGTTGGAGCCAGGGTATCGGTTTCCCAGAGGTAGCGCAGCGCTGGTGGGAAGTGCAAGATAAAACGGTAGACCCCCACAATGAGCCAGGGGAATACTGGTGGGTATTCCAGCCAGTAATCGCGATAGGGCAGGAAACCCAGATCGCTCAGACGGCCTACACTCAGGTAAAAGGGGTAGTCCACGCCAGGGGCGATAAAGAGCAGCGGAAAGCGGAGCGCAGCGGCAATCAGGAGGATCAGGCCGAGGCCAAGTCTGGGCTCTGATGCAGGCGGGCTGCTGATTGGCAGATTTTGGCCCTGGGGTTGTCCTACAGTCGGGCCATGCGCGTTAGTCATCACCGTCAGCACTGTGCGGCTTCGACGCGGCATACGCAGGAATTGGCTGGGTCAGGGTCGCCCGTGGTAGGCCCTGGAGCCGTTCGTAGACTTCGAGTAATTCGTTCAGGCGGGCGGGCCACGAAAGGTGCTGGATGGCGCGTTCGCGTAGGGCTTGCCCACGCCAGTGGGCTTCGCTAGGGTTGGCGATCATTTCCAGAATAGTGTCGGCCAGCGCTTCAGGCGTTTGGGCGGCGGGATAGGCGGCGAGATCGCCGAGAATCTCGCGATTTGCGGGGAGATCAAAGGCGATCGTTGGGAGCCCCATTGCGGCATAGTTGTAGAGTTTGCCATTCCCCTCAGTCATCGAGCGTTTCGGACTGATCGCGACATCACCCAGCGCCAGAAACTGTTCAGCCTGATCATAGGGAATCCGACCAGGGAAGCTGGTATATGGATCGAGGCCGAGCGTTGTCGCCTGCTGGCGATACGTTTCATTCCCAGGGAAGCCGCCAATCAGGAAAAAGGCGCGTGGTTCTTTCGCCACCACGATCTTCGCGGCTTCGAGTAAGAGTCCCGTTCCCTGATGCGGTGCGAGTAGCCCAAGGTAGACGACGACCTTATGCTCTGGGTTAATCCCGTACTTCGCCCGTAGCGCAGCCCGTTCGTCAGTGGCAAGTAACCTGGGCCGGAAGCGACCAGTATCAACACCATCGGCGACCGTGCTGACTTGTGGTGCGCCAAGCCCAAAATCGCGCTGCAATAGTGTGGCGGCGTTACGCGTACTGGTAACAATGGCAGAGGCAGTGCGGTTCGCAATCGACTCCAGCAGGCGCGTTGGTCGAAAGAGCATCCCTGCTGGATTCAGAAAGTTATGGTCAACCATTTCAGCGGTGAGACTGCCCTGATAATCGAATAAAAGTGGCCGCCGGAGGAGTTGCGCCAATGCCCCGCCGATCAGGGCTCCTTCGTGCAGATGGGCGTGGATAATATCTGGGCGGAAAGCAAGTGCAGTGCCGAGGGTTCGCGCGGTCAGTGCGGCATCGAGATAGAGTTTGTGGCGGGAGGATCCAACAACTGTGCGTTTTGGCCCTGGTGGGCCAAGGCTACGCCGGATTGTGAGCCCAGGTACCGAGTTGCCATTGTGGTAGGTACAAATCGTGACCTGGTGGCCGCGGGATTGTAAGCCACGGGCCTCTTCAAAGATACGAACGTGGCACCCGTAATCGGAGAAGAAGGAAGTTGGCGCGATCATTAGTACGCGCAATTCCTCGCGCCTCCGCACCACTTACCCCTTTCCTTCGTCGTCGTTGTCAGTGTTGATCTGCTGCCCCAGATTACGGCGATTGTACCTGAACGAACATAGAAGAGCAAGTGATTTTGCCGCGATATAAAAAGAAAACTGCGTGTTTGGCTGGTATGAAGAAGGCGCTTGTTTGGGGAGGGAGATACGAAAAAGAATGCCCCCGTTCCACTGTAGAACGGGGGCATTCTTGGTATGTACAGGAACTACTTCGGCATATTCTTCACGGCTTCATATGCCGGGAAGGGGGCGAAGCCAGGGCCCAGGATCGACCAGCCGTACTTCTCATCTTCGGCTGGAATACCCGGAGCAGCGGCATAGTTGAGGTTCCAGAGGAACATCACACCCATCCACGGCCACTCGTTCTTGCCAATCTCGAAGGCCCGAACGATATTGGCGGCCTGTTGCTCGCGGGAAATCAACTGGCAGTATTCGTAGCCTCGTGGGGCTGGTGCCCCGCCCGTGCAGGAGTCCCAGCCAAACTCAGTCAGCCAGATCTGCTTGCCAGCTTCGCCATTCTGCTCCATCACGGTCCGCTGTTCTTCGATGCGGCGGAAGTAGAAGTCTGGCGAGCTATTCCAACAGGTGCCGTTGGCCGAGTTATATCGCTCGGTAGCGGCTGGTGGGCATTGCCCAGTCCCGTTCGGATAGCGTGTATCTGGTGGGTTGGCCGCACTACCGGGGTGCGCAGCCAGGGCGTCGTAATACTGCTTGCCCTCGCCATTGTTGAAGGCGTAGAAGCGACGGAGATATTCAACGTCATCCAGCGCAATATTCGTCTTGTTTACGGCAGTGGGGGTCAGCCCACCAAAGAGGACCCACGCTGTGGGGTCGTTCTTCTTCACGCCGAGATAACCACTCTTGAGTACGGCCAGGTATGGCTCAACCCGCACGTTACCGCCAACCTCGCCAGCGAGATTCTGCTCATTCCAGATCTCGTATGCCTGGACTTTGCCAACATACCGACCAGAGAGGCGGCGCATCATGTTGTAGAACGCATCTAACCCTGCTGCCGATTCTGGTAATCCGCCATCAGCCTGCGCCCAGGCTGGGGCTTTGACTACGCTGAGCAGTACGCGCAACCCAGCATTATGGGCAGCCTCAATCTGCGGATCAGTAATAGCGAAATCATAGAAGCCAGGCTCGCGCTCAAAGTCGCGCCAGATCAGTTGGATACGGACCCAGCCGAAGCCAGCTTCGCGCACCTTACCGACGGTGCCATTGTTGAATGAGCCGTCATTTTGCCCACCAATCATAAAGGTGTTGAAACCGTATTCGATGTGCTTGACAGCGACTAACCCTGCGCCACCACCAGGAATATATTCACCAGTTGGCGGGCTACTTTCTGGGGTGCGGACATCAGCAGAGATATTCATTCGATTCGCCCGCTCAGTACCCATCAGTCCGAGCAAGACCATGAACTTCGGATCGGCGATCTCTGGGTGCAGTTCCCAGCGACCACGCTCAAAATATTGAACGGTGTAGTCTTTCCCGTCCACCGAGTTCTTTTCCACGAATTCTTCGGAAAGGGGGAAGCCAAAGTTCTGCAACCCACCATACTGGGTCCAGAAATTCAAGAACGCGCCACCGATCGTGTGGCCTGTTTCGGCAAAGAAGGCTCGCCCATCATTCGGATTGCCAACTGGGACGAACGGGGCTTCGCCACGCCGATCCGCAGTGACTTCGTTCCCCACCAACGTCAGCAATACATCGTATGGCTGATTGTTCTCTGGGTGGTATTCAAAGCGCGCCCGCTCAAAATATTGCGTCAGGTAGGTGTTGCCATCAGTGGATACTTCGTAGTACGTCTTCGTAATTGGATAACCAAAGACAAATAGGCCACCGCGATCTTCCCAATACTGCCGGAATCGACCACTCAGATAATGCCCCGTTTCCGGGAAGAAGTACGGGTCCATTGGTGCGGTGGTCGCCATCGCCTGCTCGGCTGGTATCACCGGTGCGGCACTGGTAGTAGTCATCGGCAAAAGCATACCGACAATCATCAACAGTGTCATGAGTAATTTGACAGAATGCCAGGGTTTTCTCATCAACCTTTATCCTCTCCTTGTCTCATTTCTCGCCTGCGTTGCGTCTCTCTGCTGCTCATTCACCTCCTCGGTTGTGCTGCACGCGCTCAATGCACCAGTTACGTACCCCCCAGTTTGGTGCAGTTGTGCAGCACGCCAATAGAACGTTCAGGATCGGCCACGGTTGCACGATACTAGGTGGTGAATCGCAGCCGAATCCTGCCAAAACGCACTTCGCTATTCGGGGCGAGCGGGGTTGGGCGATCGATCCGATGCCCATTGACGAATGTGCCATTCGTGCTGCCAAGATCGGCCACCCACCAACGACCTTCATGGAGTGTCAGTCGTGCGTGTTCCCCCGACATATAGGTGTCATTGAGATAAATGTCGCTGCCATTGCGGCGACCAACGACGGCACCAGAGCGTAGGGCAAAGCGTGAACCAGCGGGCAAACCTTCCTCAGTTTGTTCTTCCAATACCAGATAGGCAGCTTGCCGTGGTGGGTCGGCTGGCGCAGGGGCCTGCCCGCCCGCCGTTGCGATTGAGACAATGCGTAACTCGCGCGCGATCGTTCTGGCGATCTGAAAAAGGAAGAAATAGAGGAGAAAGACAAACAAAATCCGCAACAGTAAGATGAACCAATCAAACGGTAA
Organism: Chloroflexia bacterium; assembly: GCA_039810045.1. Classification (GTDB taxonomy): domain Bacteria; phylum Chloroflexota; class Chloroflexia; order Thermomicrobiales; family CADCWN01; genus CADCWN01. The sequence goes on along the minus strand of JBDHWF010000121.1, from coordinate 6,317 downwards.
ACTCATTGTATGCCTCGCATTGCCGCCGCATTCGGATCAGCAACATACGGTGAGAATTCCAGGGGGATCCCGCCAAGCTCCAGGCGATCGCCGCTTTGTAAGAGAGCATGGTGGATCGTTTGACCGTTAAGTTTTGAGCCATTGGTGCTGCCCAGATCAACGAGATACCACTGACCATCGCGGTATTCAATCTTGGCGTGATGGCGCGAGACATCGGTTGAATCAAGGACAAGGTCATTGTCTAGCCCCCGCCCAATGGTCGTGACTTTGCCACTGATCGTGAAGGTACGCCCTGCCTCATTGGCGTTGAGCAAGCGTAAGATTTGCGGTGGTACGCCACTGCCTTGCTCTTGCATCACGCGGATGAGCTCGGTACGTTGGATGCGGTCGCTATCGCTGGACGATGGGGCTGGCTCGTCAGTTGCCGTTGCGGTGACTTTAATCGTGCGGCGCGAAACTTGGTCGCTGCCCGTGATCTGCACCGCCACCTGCCCCAGCGTTTGATAACCACGATTGGCGATCTCTTCCGCCAACCACCCCGCCATCTGCTTGCTCAGCGGCACCACGAAGTCAGCAAACACGATCATATCCTGTGGGTGCATGGCAACATGGTAACGGTTTGGTACAAGCGGCACTGTGGGGGTTGCGATGCGGCCATCCTCCATCGCTCGTTCGAGTTTCCTTCCGATTTCTGCCGGTTGGATTGGGCTGCGAAAGACACGCATAATTGTGCCTTCCACCATTCGCTCAAAGAATTGTTCGAAGCGATCAAGTCCTGCCACCACCTACTCCCATTGGCTTGTCATGTGGCTATACCTGCACTGAAGTATAGCCGACAGTAGGGCGAAGATACAAGAATATATTAGTACGTACGCGACCATGCCTGTGAACCCTTAGGATTGTGTTGGTGGTAGTTACCCTCACTCGTCGGCGAATATTTGCCCCAGAGTGATCGTAGCTGCAGGGATTGTGTATGATCAGCTGGTAGGCAGTGTGGGCTGACAGGGGTGGGGGCGTGGCAATGTTCGTAGTCGGGACCGCTGGTCATGTTGATCATGGCAAATCAACCCTGGTCAAAGCCCTGACGGGGATTGACCCGGATCGATTACGCGAAGAACGTGAACGGGCGATGACGATCGATCTGGGGTTCGCCTGGCTCACGCTGCCCAGCGGGCAGATGGTCAGTATCATCGATGTACCAGGACATGAACGATTTATCAAGAATATGTTGGCTGGGATCGGGGGAATCGATGCTGCGCTATTGATCGTGGCGGCTGATGAGGGGCCAATGCCGCAAACTGCCGAACATCTGGCGATTCTTGATTTGCTTGGCGTGACGCGCGGGATTGTGGTTCTGACCAAAGCTGATCTCGTCGATGCCGAGTGGTTGGAGATGGTCACTGAGGAAACCCGCGAACGGATTGCTGGCACGACCCTGGCAGCAGCCCCAATCATCGCCATATCAGCAGTAACTGGGCTGGGTCTCGATGCATTGTGTGTGACCCTGGATCAGGTGCTTGCGGAGACTGCACCACGGGTCAGCACTGGTGCGCCACGATTGCCAATTGACCGGGTCTTTACGATCAGTGGGTTTGGTACGGTGGTGACTGGTACGCTCAGTGATGGGCCGTTGGTGGTGGGGCAGGAGATCGAGATTGTTCCCACAGGGAAGCGCGGGCGCATTCGGGGATTGCAGAGTCACCGCGAGAAGGTGACAACTGCCGACCCCGGTAGTCGGGTGGCTGTCAATCTGGCGGGTCTGACGGTAGATGACTTACGCCGTGGTGATCTCTTGACGCTGCCGGGAACTATCCAACCGACGGATCGGCTCGATGTACAGTTGCAACTGACTGCTGATGGGACAATCGAGCTGGAACAGAACGATCCCGTTGATTTTTTTGTGGGGGCGGATGAAGTCCCTGCGCAGGTGACGTTGCTCGATACTGAGCGGTTGCGGCCAGGGGAAACTGGCTGGGTGCAGTTGCGACTGGCACGATCTGTCGCGGCAATGAAAGGGGATCGGTTCATTCTACGGCGGCCATCGCCATCGCTGACGATTGGTGGCGGGATCATTGTTGATGCGGCGCCGCGTCGCCACAAGCGGTTTCATGCCGCAACGCTCGATGCGTTGGCGACATTAGCAACTGGTTCCCCCGCTGAGTTGCTATTACAAGCTTTATATGATGCCCCACTGGATCGGAAAAGTTTGACTGACCGCACTGGCCTTGCCCCTGAACAACTCCAGGAAGGCTTCGCGGAGACGTTGGGGGCTGGCTCTGTGTTGTTGCTGACTGGCGACCCAGCAACTCCGCGACCCGCTGATGTGATCGTGGCGGCGGTAGCGTGGGAGGCCTTGCAGACCCAGATGGTGCAGCTGTTAACAGCCTATCATGCAACGAATCCGCTGCGCCTGGGGATCTCCAAAGAAGAGTTTCGCAGTCGGTTCGCTTTGCCGCCGCGCATCTACGATGCCGTCATCAGTGCTGCGCTGCGTGAAAAGCTGTTGATCGAAGATGGTACGACCTTCCGTCTCCCTGATCACCAAATTCGCTTCACGCCAGCCCAGCAAGAGCGCTGTGATCGATTCGTGGCGGCGTTAGTTGCGCAGCCATTTACCCCGCCTGCCCCCGCTGACTTTGGTCTCACGCCTGATCTGGTGGCGGCATTGGCGGCTACTGGCGTGGTGCGGCGGATTGATGAGGGTGTCGCCTTTGCTGCGGCGGCCTACGAGGAGATTCTGGCGGCGACGATGACCATGCTTGCAACAACTGGGACAATTACTGTGGCGGGCTTTCGCGATCATTTTGGGTCAAGTCGGAAATATGCCCTGGCGGTACTTGAACATTTTGACCGTTTGCAATTCACCCGCCGCGTCGGTGATGAGCGGGTGCGTGGCCCAGCGGCCCCGGGGTCGCCACCCACGGCAGTTTGACGTTCAGCCGCACTAGCCATAGACTATCGCCATAACGAAACGCCGCTGGCCGCTGCTTGTTGGCGATTGGTGGGGAGACTCAGGGAAAGTTTGTACCATAGAGCAGAGGGAGGTCAGGGGGGTGGGTAAAGATTTCTGGCCCATGTGGGGACTCTTTTTGCTGTTCATTATCTTCGCAACAGTGCTGACCCATTGGGCGGGTCTTACCGAGTTTGCTATTTTCTGGATTGTTGCGGGAGTGATCGGCAGTGTCGTGCTGATCCTCAGTTTCCGCAATGGCACGACGCGGGCTGGTAAGTAGGACAGGTAAGTGGGAGCAGCAAAGGGCAACCCAGGGGGTACTGCCCAGCTTTTTCTTGCCCCCCATTACGATGATGTTGCCTTATCGTGCGGTGGAACGGTGGCGGCGCTGGCTGATGCCGGGGCACAACCAGTCGTCGTCACGATCTTTGGGGGCGAACCAGCCTCCACTGATCTGACGGCGTTTGCCCGTTGGCAGCATGAACGCTGGGGCACCAACGCTACTGACACAGTGGCGACGCGTATCGCCGAAGATCAGGCGGCAGCGGCAGCCCTTGGCTGCCGTACTGCCGTGTTGCCCTTTCTTGACGCAATCTATCGTGGTGAAAGCTACCTTTCCGATGAGGCGCTATTTGGCTCCGTACAGGCCAGTGACGCCGGTCTGGTCGCTGAGGTTGCGGCAACTGTGGAGGGGGTACTTGGCGCAGCCGAGCAGCAGGAATCGACGATCTACGTTCCGTTAGCCATCGGAAACCATGTTGATCACCAGATCGTTTATCAGGTAGGACAGCGGTTGGCCGGGGCTGGTTGGCGGGTGTTGGCCTACGAAGATTTCCCGTATGCGGCGCTCGGCGATGCCGCTGAGGCGCGGCTGGCTCAGGTTGCTTCGGCAATCGGGCCAGCGGTGACGAAATCTATCGAGTCAACAGTAGCGCGGCGGCTGGCGGCGATTGCGGCATACCAGTCGCAATTGCCGGTCATTTTTCGATTTACTACTGATTGGCAGGCGACAGTGTTGGCGAGTACTGGGGCCGCCCCTGACGGCCAGGGAGCAGTGGAGCGGTTCTGGACGCTTCTCGGTCAAGAATAATTACGAGTTTTGGGCTATATTATCAGATAATAGAATCAATTATACTAAACAGGTTACCAATCGAGATGGCTCCTCATGTACAGTTGGTACAGTATCTGTCTGATAACAGATACTGGCGTAGGAGTGGGATGAAGCGCAATGGCAAGACAGGGAATTCGACAGCGCGATGCGTTGCCATTTGGACAGGTTACCGTTGATATTGTCATTCCTGTATACAATGAGGAACAGGCACTGCCGAAAAGTGTCGCGACATTGCGTGACTATCTCAATACCTATTTCCCTTATGAGTGGCGAGTAATCATCGCCAATAATGCCTCGACTGATAATACGCTGGCGGTCGCGCAGGAGCTAGCTGCCGCTGACCCACACATTTCTGTCTTGCACCTGGATCGGAAGGGTCGGGGTCGGGCGTTGAAAGCGGCCTGGTTGGCCTCGACCGCTGATGTCGTGTCCTACATGGATGTTGATCTCTCGACCAATCTGCAATCATTCCTGCCACTGATTGCGCCGCTGGCGACTGGCCATAGCGATGTCGCGATCGGTTCGCGGTTGCTCAAAGGGGCTGTCGTAACGCGCCAATGGAAACGTGAACTCATTTCGCGTTGCTACAATATGTTGATTAAGTTGCTGTTTCGCAACCGTTTTTCCGATGCCCAATGTGGGTTCAAAGCGATTAAGAGTAGTGTGGCACGGCAATTATTACCCGAGGTAGAAAATAACGAGTGGTTCTTCGATACCGAACTGCTGTTGCTGGCTGAGGATCGTGGCTTGCGCGTGTACGAAGTGCCAGTTGATTGGATTGAAGACCTTGATAGTCGTGTCAAAATTGTCTCGACGGCGACCGAGGATATTCGCGGGTTGTTGCGGGTGCGGGCGAAGCAGTTGCGCCATCGGCGATTGGTAGCGGCGAACAGCAAATAAGCGGGCTAAACGATAATAGGGCAAAAGGCAGGATGTCTATCCCTGCCTTTTCCTATTCCCTGCCGATAGTAACGATTATTCGCATTGGCGCGTTGCAATAACGATGGCCATACTTTGTTCCTGCACTGGCGGGTCGAGTACAATCTCGCCGTTAACCGATCTATGCGAGAGTGGTGGAGAACAGGGTGGCGAAAGAACAGCCAAAGCGCACTGCCCGCGAGCGGGTGCAACTGTCGGCGGAAGAAGCGCACGTAGCGACCAGCAATCATCTGGCTCACTCTGCGGTGGATGGTGCTACCGCTACGTTATCAACATCGGCAATGGATAGTAGCTCTACTGCTGGCGCGCCAGCAGCACCCGCGACAACGCCACAAACGAGTCGGCGTAGGCCGCTGTTGCCGACCCAGATCACCCTGGAAGGCATACTCTACCTCCTCATCGGCCTACTGGCCTGCGGCTCACGATTCTGGAACCTGGGGTATCAGGCGCAGCACCACGATGAGAGCCTGCATTCCTACTTCTCCTGGCTCTACTACACTGGGGCAGGGTATCTGCACGATCCCCTGATGCATGGCCCGTTCCTGTTCCACGTTGCCTCGCTCTCCTTTTTACTCTTTGGCGATAGTGACGCAACTTCGCGCTATGGCGCGGCATTCTTCAGCGTGGCGACGGTCTTGCTGCCGTGGTTCTTGCGGCGGGAGTTTGGCCGTTGGGGGGCGCTGAGCGCCTCGGTTCTGCTGCTCGCCTCTCCGTCATTCCTCTACTTTGGGCGGTTCCATCGTCACGATGTCTACTCGGCGTTCCTCACCCTGCTGTTCTTTATCGCTATTGTGCGCTATGTGGCGCGGCCACAGGCTCGTTGGGCGATTACTGGGGCGGCAGCGTGGGCGTTTCTCTTTACCAATAAAGAGGATTTTTTCATTATTACGGCGATTTTTGGGTCAGCCTTATTGCTTGCGCTCCTGTGGCCCGCTGCCCGGAAGGTCTTGTTCCTGGGCCTTGGTTTGGTGGTTGGACTGGTGCTGGTGGTGAAGCTGTTGCCCAAGTTGCTATCGTGGCCGCATCTTCCAGAGATTCCCTGGGAAAGCCCGACCAATGAGCAAATTCGGACGTATACTATCGCGTTGCTTGCCCACCCGGTTTTTCTCTCCTGTGCGTTGTTGCTGATTGGTTTTATCGTCCTGACGATTCAGCAATGCGCCAAAATTGCTGGCGAGGAAACGTGGGCCACAGGGATCTTTGGGCGGTTTCCCGCTGGTACGCCAATGGCGGCGGCAAAAGAAATGTTCTCTGATCGGCGCACGTTGGCGATTGCCGCCATCGTCTTTGCAGGGATCTATACGACCCTCTACA
>JBDHWF010000120.1:0-11855 GCA_039810045.1 Chloroflexia bacterium | reverse complement strand
ATAGAAGCGGTATATAAGGATAGTGATGGAGACACAGGAGCAACAGGAGTCGCTGATCGCCCACCGCGCTTATCGAGATACGGTTGGCTTATTCGCCAGCGGGGTGACGATCATTACTACTCGCGTCGGTGATTGTGTGCGTGGGATGACCGCCAATGCCGTCACCTCAGTTTCGCTTGAACCAACGCTCCTGTTAGTCTGCATTGATCGTCAGGCCCACCTACACGACCTGATTGCACAGGCTGGTGTTTTTGCCGTAAATATCCTGGCCGCCGATCAAGCAACTCTGAGCGACCATTTTGCTGGGCGGGCGGCGAAGGACTATACCCCTGAATCACTCAGCTTCGTCTATGGCCCCAATGGCGATGATGGTGGAGTGCCAACCATCGCTGGTTGTGTAGCCGCCCTGCGCTGCACGGTCGAAGCCCGTTATCCCGGTGGCGACCACACGATTTTTCTTGGCCGCGTCACTGCATTGCGCGCCAATCCTGAGCTACCACAACCGCTGATCTGGTTCAATGGTACCTATCAGCACCTAGGGCCAGAAACGTCAGCGGAGTAGCCCACACAGCACAACGCCCGCTGTGGCGGGCGAGCGCAAAGAGTGGTTAGTAGATCACTGTGGCTACTCGTGTGTAGCCCGTTCAATCGGATTACCCCCATCACTAGGCACCAGGCGTGTGACACCGCCATCGGGCACAGCCAGCCCAATCCAGCAGCGACGCGCTTCAAAGGCGACCTCGCCCTCAGCCATCGCCCAGCCATGCGCCGCAATCAGATCGCCCCGGCGTCCAAGCAACTCAACGCACATCGTGACCTCACGGCCTGGGGCAACCCGCCGCCGATAGCGGAAGTCTTCGTCCCGCGCCCGCACCCCAATGCGCCCCCGGAAAAGATCATCCAAGAGAAGCGGGCTATGCCGGAGCAACACCCCAAATGTGAGATAGAGCAGATCACCAAGCACCGACCCTGGTAATAATGGCGTACCAAACCGATGTCCCTGGCAACGCGCCGGATCAACGACATGCACCCCTTCGGCAGTCTTGCCATCGGCAAACAGGCGCACTTCGCGCAGGAAGTCAGACGGACGGTCGTATGGGAGCATTGAGGTAATATCGCTACCAGTCAGGATTACTGGAGGCCCTGGCGGCGTAGTTGGTGGAATTGGCAGCCAGGGTACGAGGCCACGTAAGAGATCAGTTGGCCGCCGCCGCACAGGATCGCCCACCTCTGTCACATTCTCACCTTCTTCCGTTCACCGTATTATGCTGTACGCTACGTATAGTATAGGTATTCTACTTGCAATGGGCATCATGGCGCAGGATCACCCCAGCGCCTTATTGGGGCAGGGGGTCCGCCCTACTTGTACTTCCAAAACCACCGCGAGAGGGTTGCTGCGTAAAGTCAGCTTCCTCCCACTGCGCCCGATCGACCCGGACAAATACTCCCTGCGCGATCTTATCACCACGCGCAACAGTGACTGGCGCAGCAGTGAAATTGTAAACCTGCACCAGGATCTCATCATCAGCGCCACAGTAATCACGGTCGATTACGCCGATCCCGTGTGGTACTGATAACCCTTTTCGCCCTGGCAAACTACTGCGCGCCGCGACCAGGAGCATATACCCTGGTGGCGTTTCCACAATGACGTTTGCCGGAATCCGCGCCAGCGCCCCAGCCGGTACCACTGTTTCCAGCCGAGCAAGCAGGTCGAAGCCCACGGCACCAACAGTTTCGTAGACAGGGAGCGGTAAAGTACGGTCAATCCGGGCAATTCGGACGTGCAGTTGCTGTTCCGTATTCATCGCCTCTCCCTCAACCGCACGCCCAGGTGCGCCCCAGGCGTATGGCAAGTTTCCTTACTACCTGTAGTATGGATGGTAGCAGAGACCGCCCACAGTGCCAACTGTAAGCACCATCGCCTTGCCAGCCCTCAGGCGTTGGGCCATAATTGGGCGATACGTGTCCAGGCTTTGGCTTCATTCAAGTCAACTGTTCCGTTTGGAGGGATTTTGAAAGCACCGATTATGGCAAACTTACGGGCGGCGATGCGCGAGCAGAACCTTGATGCCCTACTCGTCACGCATCCTTCCAATCGCTTCTTTCTCAGTGGATACACTGCTGATGATGCCCCGCCTAATGAATCAGCGGGGTGTATTGTGATCACTGCTGATCAAGCCTATCTGATCACGAGTGGCACAAACGAGAATCAGGCGCGCGTTCAGGCTCCTGCCTTTACCCACATCAGGCGCGAACGAAACCTGGCGATCACCCTCAAGACACTGCTCGATCGTCATGCCGTCAAACGTTTCGGCTTTGAGGAAGACGCTGTCCTGGTTTCGCTCTACCACACGCTTCAAGCATTGGTCGGGGATACGGTTGCACTGGTGCCTATTGGCGAACTTGTGAGCAAGCAACGGCTGATCAAGACGCCAGAGGAAATCGCGTTGATTAAGCGGGCGGTGGCGATCACCGATGCCGCCTTTGAGGCCGTCGCCGCACGAATGCAGCCAGACCAAACCGAACGTGAGGTGGCGGCGGCGCTGGAACAGGAGATGTTGGAACGCGGGGCCGACGGTCTCGCGTTTCCCGTTATCGTGGCCGCAGGGGCGAATGGGGCATTTGCTCACCACGAACCTGACGATACACCACTTGGCGAAGGCTTACCGATCACGATTGATATGGGCGCCAAGGTGCAGGGCTACGCCGCCGATCTGACCCGCACGGTGATTCTTGGTGAACCGACCGAACAGGCCCGCCAGGTCTATCGCACGTTGATGCGCGCAGTCGACATTACCGAAGAATATTTACGCGCGGGCCTGACTGGCGCAGAGGTTGATGCCCTCGCTCGCAATGTCATCACTGAAGCAGGCTTTGGCGAATATTTCGGGCATGGCCTGGGGCATGGGGTCGGAGTACGCGTACACGAAGCACCAAGCGCTGCACCAGGGGTAGAGGAGGTTGTCCCATGCGGGGCAACCCTGACCATTGAGCCAGGGATCTATATTCCTGGGTGGGGTGGCGCACGCATCGAAGACCTCGTGATCATCGAAGATACTGGAGTCGAAATACTCAGTCAGGCCAAAAAACAAGCAGTCTAAACAGTTTCAGGGATTACTTTACCGAGTAGCGTGTGCATCAATAGCAATAGTTGGAGGACAACAATGGCAGTCGTTGATACTGGTGGCCTACGCAAGGGCCTCACGATTGAAGTCGATAACGAATTAGTGCGCGTAATGGACTATCAGCATATCAAGCAAGGCCGAGGGAGCGCCTTTGTCCGCCTGACCATGAAGAACCTGCGTACAGGGTCGACAACTGAGCGCACCTTTCAGAATGGCAGCAAGTTCAATGTCGCCCGTCTGGAACGCCAAACAATCCAATACCTGTACAAAGAGGACGACCAGTATCACTTTATGGATACTGAAACCTATGAGCAATTCCCGCTCTCGGCTGACGTGCTGGGGAATGCCGTCAATTACCTGCGCGAGAATGAGTCGATCGACCTGCTCACCTACCAGGAAAAACCGATTGATGTCGAAATTCCGCTCAATGCGATTTTGCGTATCGCGCAAACGGACCCCGGCCTGCGTGGTGATACCGCCACTGGGGGTACGAAGCCAGCGACACTCGAAACGGGGCTGACAATTAACGTGCCGCTCTTTCTCAACGAGGGTGATCACGTGAAGATCGATACCCGTACAAACCAGTATATTGAGCGCGTACAGAACTAAGGACGAAACCTGAACACTGGGGCGTGGTGGTTAGAGAAGGGGTATTGCAGAATGGCGCAAGATGGCAATGAGGTACCTGAAACAGCCGGAGCAGGGCTGCCTGATGGCCTCACCAATGACATACGCGCGCTGATCGACATGATGGCGCGTGGGGGCATTGCCGAACTGAGCCTCCGCACGGAGGCCGTGAAGCTACGGCTCCGCACTCGTGAGGGAATTACTGGCAGCGGTAATCAGAGTATGCCAGCTTCAGCTGCCCAGGTAGCCACCAGCGCACCAAACGAAACAATTATGCCCAGCGAGGAGCCAGAAGGTGTAGTGATTCCTGCGCCGATGATTGGCACCTTCTATCGTTCCCCCGGCCCCGGCGAACCACCATTTGTGGAAGCTGATGATGAGGTAAGCACTGGGCAAACGATTGGGATCATTGAAGCAATGAAGATCATGAATGAGATCGCCAGTGAATTCAGCGGAAAAGTCGCCGAGTTCCTGGTGGAGAATGGGCAACCAGTGGAGTATGGGCAACCACTGCTCCGGCTCATCCCAGCAGTCGAATAGTGCAGGAGAGAAGGGCGATCAATGACAAACCTTGGTTTCACCAGCATCGGTCACATCGCGATTCGCGCCCATAATTTTGAGGCGATGGTCAGCTTCTACACCGAGAAACTGGGCCTGACAGAAATGTTTCGACTCAACCAGGACGATGGCTCACTGATGCTCGTCTACCTGCGGGTGACGGATCAGCAATTTGTCGAAATCTTTCCCAATGGCGTCGGCGAGGCTCCTGCCCGCAATGCTGTTGGCTACACCCATCTCTGCCTGACCGTCAGCGACCTGCGCGCAACAGTTGCGGCGTTGGAACAAGCAGGAGTGCCGATTGAGATTGCACCGAAAACTGGCAAAGATCATAACGAGCAGGCGTGGATTAGCGATCCCGAAGGCAATCGGATTGAACTGATGCAAATGTCGCCTGAATCGCTGCAAGCACAGGCGATTGCCCGACTCAAAGGCTAAAACGTAACACCGGCGATAACTTTAGGGGCGACTGATTCGTTCAGTCGCCCCTGGGGTTATCAGGCTATTCTTCATCCCACGGTGGCGATGACTCATCGTCACCTGGCTCGGCGGGATTCTTCGCGCGGGTGCCCAGGACAGCCCGACCACGCACCCCCTCTGATGGCCCGATAATGCCTTCTTCTTCCATCTGCTCTACCAGCCGAGCAGCCTTGTTATAACCAATCCGTAGTTTGCGTTGTAGCATTGAGGTCGAGATCGTGCCGTGTTCCTCCACGATCTTCAAGGCCTTTTCCATCATCGGGTCATCATCGATCTCATCATCGTCACCCGGACGATAGATTGGCACATTGGTCCAGTCAGATTCATATTGCGGCTGTGGCACCACCTGTCGCCAATGGCTGACCAAGCGCTCAATATCGCGGTCGTGGACAAACGTCCCCTGAATCCGCACTGGCTTCGCCTCCTGGGGATCCTGAAAGAGCATATCCCCTTTGCCTAACAGCCGATCGGCACCGGGGCCATCCAGAATCACGCGACTATCGATCTGGGAAGTCACCATAAAGGCGATGCGGGCGGGGAAGTTCGCCTTGATCAGGCCAGTGAGTACATCGACTGAGGGCCGTTGCGTCGCGATGATCAGATGAATCCCGGTGGCCCGCGCCATCTGTGCCAACCGCACAATCACGCTTTCGACTTCATCAGGCACCGTCATCATCAGATCGGCTAACTCGTCGATGATCACCACCAGATACGGCAGATTCTCCAACTGCGGGTCGAGTTCACGCTTGGCTTTATAGCCATCGATATTGCGTACACTGAGTTGGGAAAATAGTTGATAGCGCCGCTCCATCTCGCTCAGTGCTTTGCGGAGCGTCCCAACCACCTTATCCATCTCCACCACCACAGGGCTTTTTAGGTGTGGTACGCCATTGTAGCCAACCAGTTCCACCATCTTTGGGTCGACCATCACCAGTTTGACCTGATCAGGGGAACGGGCGAGCAGGAAGGTGGAAATAATCGAATTGATACAAACCGACTTCCCCGAACCCGTGGAGCCTGCGATTAACAGGTGCGGCATCTTCGCGAGATCAGCGACAATATAGCGTCCGTTGACATCGCGACCCAGGGCCAGCGGCAATTTCGCCTTACTGCTCACAAACTCGTTCGATTCCATCGTTTCACGCAAGCCCACGATGGCGATATTCTTGTTTGGAATCACGATCCCAACCCGCGACTGCCCCGGGATCGGCGTTTCAATCGCAATGGTTGAGGCCGCCAACGCCAGCGCCAGATCGTTCTCCAACACCTTGATCGAGCGCACCTTCACCCCAGGCCCTGGTTCCAGGGCAAACTGCGTCACCGCGGCTCCGGGATTGACCTCACGCACCTTAGCGTCAACGCGAAAAGCGGCGAGCGTTTCCTCAATTCGGCGTGCTTTCAGCCCTAACTCATCTTCATTCGGCATCACCGAATCGTAGAGCGGCAGATCACTGAGCGCAGGAAACTGATAGTGCATGGTAGTCGCAGGCACAGACGCTGCCTGGGCTGGTAATGGTAGCTGCCCATTCCCTACCACCAACGGTGATATCGGCTGATCGAGGGCGGGCCGTGGTTTTGCAGGCCGTTCAATGACCTCGACAGTAGAAGTCAGCGTTTGCCGCCCGGTTGTTTTTGGCATATTGATAATTGGCGCAGCCTCAACCACCGCCGGAGCCACCGGAGCGACCACGCGCGGCAACTCTATCCGTTCAGGCGTATCATCCGCATCAGGCGATACTGGCAGACTGGCCCGTTGCTGAAAGCCCTGTGGGCTAACACTCAGAGCCAAGGTACGTCCAACGCGCCGCGAAGTACGCCCCAGCGAGGGCAGATCGGTATTCAGCATCAGCATCGCGGCAATAACGGCTAGGCCCAACAGCACCATCCCCGCCCCGATTGGATGCAACGCAGCCACAAAGGGGCTGGCGACCAGATATCCCAGGTATCCTCCACCCTGCCCTGATTGCCACCAGCCACTCTCGCCTGCTGGCAGTGGTTGACGAAAATCCGGGGCAGGGAGATGCAACAACCCTAAAATCGCGATGAACAACAGGATTGCGCCGCCAATATGCTGCACCCTCACACCGCGTGATTCTTCACCATTGCCGCCACGAAACAGTTCGACAACGAAGGCGAGCAGGGCAAGCGGGACGAGCAAGGCAGCCCAGCCAAAGCCGCGCCGCAACAGATCTACCCAGAAGCCCAGTAACCCTGTGTTTTCCCCCAGCAAGCCCCAGGCAGTAAGTAAGGCCACCACCACCAGCGCAACGGCGGCAAGATCCCGCTGCAAGGCGGGCGCCAGGCGCAACGCCAGCCAGGCAGGTTTTGCGCGCACTGCTGCCGGGGCAGCACCCCGCGTCGCCTTACCCGTTGTCCGCTTGCTTGCAGATTGCCCGACTACGCTACTTTTGCCTGCGCCTTTGCCCGTTGCAGCGCGCCGCTGCTCAGTCTGACCTTTCGCGGACGCCTGCCGCGCTTTACGGGCCGATGTGCTACTCACCACTGCTCCTGACACTGTGATCATTTTGTGCTAAGGATGTTGTAACACGACTGGTGTACGTACGCAAGGAAGTGAGAATCAGGCAAGCACCAATCGATGTTCTTCCTCAGCCCAAAAAAGCTCACTTTGCCCATTGTGGCTGGGTTCGCTCGCTGCCCCTTCCAGGTAGACACTGGCCGCCAGCGCCAGGTCGGGGTGCGCGGCGAACATTCGCTCCACCTCCACTTGCCGACAGCAGCGCCGTGCTTCTAACATGAAGTTAGGGGCAAAGTTCATCTCCCAGGTATTTTCCGCCAGGATATAGGCCAGACTCCCCAACGTAGTCGCCCGCCCACCGATCAGTTGGGTCAGGTCGGTCACGGCGGCGGCAGTTACCGCAAGTTCTGTTTCTGCTAAACTCCGCAGGCGGAGCGGTAAGAGATCGATCACCAACAGGAACGGTGCTTCCTGCCCTCGCCCATGCGCTGCTGATCGTTCGGCCATCGTGCCTCCTCCATACTGCTGAGAGGATTATTTACCACACAGTATAGCACGAATGTTCGACGGGTTCAGCACCAGTCCGGGCGATTGCTACAGGTCAATCCAGGCCCGCACGACGCCTTCACTGTAATTCGGTTTCAGCGTAAACCCGTGCTTCGCTGCCACAAGTTGCATGCCACGGTTTTCTGGTAGGATCTCGGCGGTAATACGTCGCAGCCCTTCATCACGCCCAATTTGAATCAGTCGACTGAGCAAGATTGACCCCAATCCCTGCCGTTGATAGCGATCATTCACCAGAATCGCGAACTCTGCTTCTGGCTCAAGCGTGCCAGGGGTGTGGCTGAGGCGGCCCACGGCCATAATTTCTGGCTCGCCAGTCTCAGGGTTCTGCCGTTCGACTACCAACGCCATCTCCCGAGCATAGTCAATGAAGCACATCCGTGTCAGTCGCTCGTGCGATGTACGCTGGTGCAGCGTCATCATGTGGAAGTAACGGAAGTAGACACTGCGCTCTGATAATGTTTGGTGGAATTGCACCAAAAGTGGCTCATCTTCTGGGCGGATTGGGCGAATCGTAACTGGTGTACCGTCTTTCAAGGTTGTCTCAGAAATATACTGATTGGGGTAGGGGTGAATTACTGAGTGTGGCAATTGATCATCGGGCACCTCTGGCCCATGCAAGACTACCCGCGCATCGAGGGCAATAAACCCATCAGGCCCAGCGAGGAGGGGGTTAATATCGAGTTCGCGAATCCGGGGCTGCTCCACAATCAACTGCGAGAACCGCACCAATAATCCTTCGAGTTGCGCGAGATCAACTGGTTTACGCCCGCGTACCCCTTGCAGCGCCTTGAAGATCTTCGTCCGCTCCATCATCCGTCGCGCCAAGGTGGTGTTCAGTGGTGGCAATCCCAACGCGCTATCTTGCAGCACCTCCACCAACTGTCCCCCTGCGCCAAACAGTAAGACCGGGCCAAACTGGGCATCGATGCTGCTGCCCAAAATCAACTCATACCCCTCATGCCGAACCATTGGCTGCACGGTCACCCCCGCGAATCCTGCCTCCTGCCCATGCGCCTGCACGGCGGTCAGAATCGCTCGGTATGCCCGACGCACCGCCTCGGCATCGGCAAGATCGAGCTGAACCCCACCAATATCTGTTTTGTGCGTAATCGTCTTGGAGTAAATCTTTACTACGATGGGATACCCCAGCTCGTCGGCGATAGTGGCGGCTTCATCCTCGCTCGTAGCGATTCGGGTATCAACTGTTGGAAGGCCGTAGGCAGCCAGTAACGCTTTTGACTCTGGCTCAGTCAGCAAGGTACGTCCTTCAGCCATTGCCTCATGCACAATCTGCGTCGCCTGCGCCCGCCCATTATTCTGCCCATCATGAATTACCGGCAGACTTGGGGTTTCATAAAGCGCATGGAGCCCTTCACTATAGCGCCACATATAGCCAAATACGCGCGCAGCAGTATCGGGGTAGGGGAACGTCGGAATTCCGGCGCGATTCAGGATCGCCTCTGCTTCAGCCACCGCACCGCTACCCATAAATGAAGCCAGAATCGGCTTGCCAGTAGTGCGCGCATAGGGGGCGATCAATTCAGCGACGCGGGTGGGGTCGGTCATTGCTTGCGGCGTCAGCGCCACCAACAACGCATCGGTGTTGGGATCGTTCGCAATAATTTCGGTCGCCTTGGCATAGCGCGGGGGGTCAGCATCACCGAGAATATCTGCTGGGTTTGCGTGGCTCCAGTGTGGCGGTAATAACTGGTCGAGCGCGGCGATCGTTTCTGGCGCGAACTCAGCCAAGCTGCCACCCCAGAGCAGCAAGGAATCAGTCGCCAAGACTCCTGGCCCACCAGCATTCGTCACCATCGCCAGGTGCGGCCCAAGGGGGCGAGGTTGCTTCGCCAACGTCTCTGCCATATAGAAGACATCCGCGATATTGTTGACGCGCAGTACCCCGACTCGCCGAAAAGCAACATCCAGCACGGCATCGCTGCCCGCTAGTGAGCCGGTATGCGAGGTAGCGGCTCTGGCCGCCTCGGTGGTGCGCCCCCCTTTGATCACAATGATCGGCTTGGTCAAGGCCACTTCCCGCGCTGCCGAGAGGAACGATGCGGCATCGCCGATTGATTCCATGTAGAGCAAGATAGCCTGTGTTTTCCGATCATTACCAAGGTAATCAATCAAGTCGCCCCAACCCACATCCAGCATTGAGCCAAGCGAGATAAAGGCACTGAATCCGACCTGCTCTTGCAAACTCCAATCAAGTACCGCCGTACAAAGCGCCCCGCTCTGGCTGATAAACGCGACACTCCCCGGATGAGCGATTCCCGCAGCAAAGGTGGCATTCAACCCTGTTGTGGGCATCATGACTCCCAGGCAGTTCGGCCCAATCAGCCGCATTCGCCCCCGGCGGGCGGCCTCCAGCACTTGCCGCTCTAGCTCTACCCCAGCTGCCCCAGCTTCTTTGAAGCCAGCAGAAATCACGATAGCTCCACGTACACCCGCCTTGACGCACTCTTCGATAATCCCTGGTACCGTTGGCGCAGGTGTCGCAATCACGGCGAGATCAATCGTTTCAGGCACATCGGCAATCGTCGGATACGCTTTGATCCCTAAGATATAACGGTGCTTCGGGTTCACGGGAAAGATCGCTCCACCAAACGGCGTCGCGATCATATTCGCCAGGAGGGTGCGCCCGACACTCTGCGGTTGCTCGCTCGCGCCAATAATTGCCACCGCACGCGGCTTGAAGATCGCATCGAGTGGCTGGCTTTCGGCGCGATAAACATCGTGGGCGGGATCTGGTGTAGCGGCCATACTCTACTCCTCAGAATCTGGCATTCAGTCATCAAATAGCTATTGGGCGATTTTCGGCAATAGCAGGGCGGCCCTGGCTGATCGTAGCGGGCAATGCCCCACTGATGCAAGTCAGCGACAGTCCCAAATGATCGACGTTTAGCGCGTAACGCGCTTGCGGCGATAGCGCCAGACCAGGAAGCACAACAGGCAGAAACCACTGATCAGCACAACCACGCCCGCCGTTTGCTCACCGCGAACGGTTGCCTGCCAACCACCACCACCAACAGGCAGCGCTGTTGGCCCGACAGCCCCCTCGGCCAGCACTGCAATTCCCGTGATGGGCCGCCCTTGGGTAATCACCAGATACGGCTGTCTACTCTGTAACTGCTCCTGTCCATCAACGGTGATCGTCACGCGTACTCCATAGGTGTTGTTCGCAACGATTTGCAGTGGGTCGTACCCGAGAGTGAACGGGTATGGTGGCGCACCAGTGGCTGAGCCGACCTGCTCGGCCACTACCGTGGCTGGGCCAGTGGGCGGTGTTCTGACGAGTTGGACACGGACAATGGCATTCGCTGGTAACGTCACTTGCGCGGGAATCTTGACCGTACCAGTGACCTGCTCCTGATTTGCCGTCGACCGTCCAAAGACCAGTTGGCGACCAGGGCCACTAAAGGTGAGGCGCAACGTTGCGCCATTATCATCCAGGGCATACCCGGTGACTTCCTGTAACGTGGTCAGGTAGCGTTGCTCACGCTCAGCAATGAGGGTAGCACAGCCAATCAACGTTGACGTGAGGGCAGAGATCGTCAGCTTCCCCCCAATCTCTGCCGTATATGCCCCGCCAAACTGATTACAACCACCCGAACCAGTGACGCGCCCATCCATCCCAAATATGACTGTCAGCCCCGGATCAGTGATCGTTTCCGGCTGCTGTCCAGCGGCCTGTAACGTCTTCAGGCCCCAGGTGACGCCAATCACCCCTGGCGCAGGATCAGCACGAGCCATCGCCGCCTGACCGCCCCCAATGAACGGTATTACGATACTCAGCAAGACGGCAAGCGCAATCTGTGGGACGATCACAACGCTTTCCCTTTCTGCATTATCAACAAGCGTATACTGCACAACAATAGCAGATCATCGTTACCAACTATCCTGGCTCGCATAGTCTATGCCAGAGGTTGCAACCTCGGTCTCCCCCGCTCGTTTCTCTGGCGCAAGGATAGTGAAGGAGTGGCTCAAGTGAATGAATTACGCCAGCAACTCTACCTGAT
>JBDHWF010000119.1:0-11932 GCA_039810045.1 Chloroflexia bacterium | reverse complement strand
CAAAGATCTGACGGGCGCAATCAGCCGCCATCATCCACGCTAACGGATGTCTATGCGCTAAATTGTAAAGAGGTCACTTACTCTGGCCCAGACCGCATCAAGCTCTTGTAGGTCGTAGCGATCAAGCGACGATGACTTGTAGCCACGAATCGTTGTGTGTGCGATTACCCCACGGCGCTTTAACACCTCTTTGTACATCGCCACACCGAAAATGGCTTCCAGGTTCAGCAATGGCAAGAGGCGATTGAAGATCGTCCGCGCCTGTTCGTGATCACCAGCATCAAGGAGATTCCAGATTTGGGCGTGCACATCTGTTACCTGACAGGCGGGCATTGTGCCACAGGCCCCACGCCGATATTCATCAAGCAAATAGCGCCCACCAACACCGCCCATCACCCCAAGGCAATCGGCGCCAGCAGCCTCCAGGGTTGCCGTCATCATATGACCAGCATTCACCGTTTCTTCTTTCGAGTAGCTGACATTGGGAATTTCGCGAAGTAAGCGGGCGACCTGGGCCACCCCCATTACCGTGCCAGCAGGCCCCGACCAATTCTGAATGAAAACTTTCAGATCACCCGCGGCCTCAGCTACCGCTCGATAAAAGCCAAAGACGGCTTCTTCACCCGTGAGCCGCGCACCGTAGGGCGGCATCGCCATCACCGCATCCGCCCCAAGCTCTTTGGCCCAACGGGTAAACTGGAGACTGGAATACATTCCCGTGGCTGATACACCGATCACGGTTGGCACACGGCCCGCAGTCGTTTCTACCACGATCTGCGTTACACGCCGCCGTTCGTCATCAGTCAATGATGGCCCTTCGCTAGCATTGACCGGCGCAACAATCCCGTGCGCTCCAGCGCGAACACACCAGTCAACCTCACGGCGCAACGACTCCTCATCAAGTGCGCCCTGTTGATCAAATGGTGTTACTGGTATTGTGAAAACACCACGCCATCCCCCGGTCATCTGATTTGCCTCCTTCGCTCCGTCAGGCGCTGCTTGCCAAGCGTCAAAAAAACTGGCAAGCTACCGCTGCACGATGATTGGCCTGATACCTGACCAATCGGTGATAACGCTATCTGGGTTGGCAGTATACTGCAACCTAGGCCCTTCCGCGCTAGCGCAGGAAGACTCACAAAAGGAGGATCGCAGATGCCCCAAAAACAACTCGCCGCCGCTGCCGCCAAAATCGCTGATGTTGCCAGCGATCTCACGATCACCGATATCCAGACAATGACGTTCAACTATCGCTCCTGCGTTGGGCGCGACGAAGAAGGCCACGGCCACCCCGCCCCGCCACATACCAAAGTCCAGACCCTCACCCGCATCCGCACGAATATTGGTCTGGATGGACACTTCTTTGGTGGCTCACCCGAAACCGCCGCCACAGCCAAACGGATGATTATTGGGATGGACCCGCTGTTGCGTGAGCCGATCTGGCACAAACTCCAACAGGTGCAGCGCCTTGACCCCCGCTCCATGCTCGACCGCTACCTGGCGGCGATTGACTGCGCACTGTGGGACTTCGCCGGAAAACTCACGGGCCTGCCAGCCCATAAACTCCTGGGCGGCTCACGATCGCAAGTTCCGGCCTATGCCAGTACGATGTGTGGCGATGATATTCCTGGCGGGCTTGGTTCGCCCGAAGATTATGCCAACTTTGCCCGCGAATGCGTGGCCCAAGGCTACACGGCCTTTAAGCTCCATACCTGGATGTCCCCCTACGGCCCTAACCTCAAGCGCGACATTGCCGCTTGTCAGGCAGTGCGCTCGGCAGTTGGTCCCGAAATCAAGCTGATGCTCGATCCCCACCACCATTATTCGCGCGAAGAAGCCCTTTATCTTGGGCGGGCGCTGGAAGAACTCGATTTCTACTGGATGGAAGAACCGATGGACGAGCATAGCACCTCGTCCTTTGTCTGGCTGTGCGAGAATCTGCGCCTACCAATCTGTGGCCCCGAAACCGCCGAAGGGCAGTTCTACACGCGGGCAGAATGGATTGTGCGTGGGGCAGCGGATATTTCCCGCGTGGGAATCTCCGATGTTGGGGGCATTTCCCCCGCGATGAAGGTGGCCCACCTCTGCGAATCCTTTAACATGCGCTGCGAGGTGCATGGGGGCGGGGCGGCTAATCTGCAAGTGCTGGGGGCGATGGGGATTCCCGGAGAAATGTACGAAAAGGGGTTGCTCCACCCCCATGTTGACTTTGACGCTGAAAAACCCTGGCTCAAAACACCAATCGATCCAGTGGACAGTTCCGGCAACGTGCCGATTCCCCAGGGGCCAGGCCTGGGTGAAGATATTGATTGGGACTACATTCGCGACAATACCGTTCGCGATTGGGAATAGCCAATATACGCACGATAAATTGCACAACTCCTGACAAACAGGCGTGGGGCTAGTCCCCTACGCCTGTTTGCGATGATCCAGCATGGAAGACTTACGTACTTTTCTTGGCAGTACCAATCGACTGATGGCACGCCCATTGCTTTAAATACATTAATAATGGTCTGATTAATCAGGCCAAGGAGCAGGGGAAAAATACCAGCAACGAAAACGAGGCAGACCATGGCAATGAATACACCAACAACAAACTTTCTCACTGAGGTACCAAACCAGCAGGACATTGTGTCGATTACCGCTGAACAGCGCTACTTCCTCGACCGTCTTGCACGCCTGACCAAGAAATCAACCTTGATGAGTCGCTATCTGGTGCCAACTGATCGGCGGATGCGCTTACTCAGTCACGCGATCTTCACTACCTATGGCGATTGTCAGACGGTAGGAGCAGGGGGACTGGCAAAAATCATCCTGGAACACTATTGCCTGACGAAGAGTGGGAAGCGCGACTGAAAGGTCAACGCACGAATACGTTATGGTTGCTTCGCCTGATCTGGGGCTGGCGGCACCAGATAGTAGCTTGTGCCCTCGTGTGGCACCGCAATTCCCGCTTGTCCAGCAAAGATTGTGCCGACCTTCTGCGCCAACGCGGGCTTGTCTCCTTCTGGCACCGCCCACCAATGAATCACTACATAGCGAACCCCAGCCTGCTGCAAGGCTTGTAGCCCTTGTCCATCTTGCATCAGTGCGAGATCGGTAGCAGCAATCTCCGGCAGGAAATATCGTACCGCTGGGGTATTCTCCACAAACCGATCGGGTGGTTGGCGTGCCAAATAGCCACCAACAATCGGGCGGCCATGCTGCGTTTGTAACCAGAGATAGTCAATGCGGTTGTCAAGCGGCAAGTCAAGCACCGCCCCAGGGATTGGATCATTCCGTATCGCGGTGGTTACAGCTGAAGGTCCAACCGCTGTCAAGGGCAACGTCGTTACCGATTCAGCCAGAATCAGCAATCCCGCCAGGAGGATTGTCGCCAGACCAACGCGCGGCCAGCGCACGCGCAACTCGGTCAGAGCAAAGGCGACCAGAACCGCCCCAGCAAGCGAGACCAGAATCGCGAAGCGCAATGGCGCACGCATCACGGCAAAGCCCGGAAGCTCATACAACAACGCATACGGCATGATCAGCGAGACATTGAACGGTGTGAAGTAGACCCGGCCTGCGAAATGAAAGACCGGGCCAACACTGAGAATCGCAGCAGCAACCAGCACCCAACCCCAGAACCGCACCCCGCGCTTGCGCCAGCCTAATGCCAGCCCCAACAAGGAGAGGACAAGCACGGTCCAACCAGGGGCAATGATCCGCTCGGCAACGTTCGGGGTACCCGCAATAGTATTGAAGAAGGAACGCAGCGACTCTGGCACCAATGGGTGCAACTCATTGGGAATAACGTATTGCAGCAGATCTGCCGAGTAGACCAGCGTTTCCTGCGGGCTGCTATACATATAATCAGAGTCTGCCGTAAAGAGTTCGCGCCCAGCAGAATACAAAATCGGGCTGGTAATCGTGACGGCCAGGGCGACCAGCCCGCCCAGCGGCAACGCCGCCCGTAGCAGCGTCCGCCACGACCGTTCCCGCCAAAGCGGCCAGCCACGGTAGAACAGATAGCCAACGGTCCAGAGGGCTAAGAAGGCCGCATAGGTCAATTCAGTCGCCGCAGTCGCCGCCGCCGCTAGCCCCGCCAACAACGACCAGAGGACGATCCGCCGCCGCTGCCCGCGCACAGAACGTCGGGGACGGGCTTTTGTCTCTGCTTGCCAGCCATCAGCGACACTGCCCGGCCAGACCGTATCGATCAACCCGATCATCCCCAGGATATAGAGGGGTAGCCATTGATGGCTCGCCAGGTTGAGGTGCCCACCAGAGACCCGTGCTGAGTGATACGGCGACCAGCCGTAAATCCCACCAGCAATAAACGCAGCCAACGCTGAACCAGTAATGCGCCGAGCCAGGGCAAAGGCGGCCAACGCCCCCGCCAGCGAACTACCAAGCAGCAACAGGTTCAGGCAAACGACGGGACTCAGCCCCAGCCATTGCAAGGGGACGGTGAGCGCACTTTCGAGCGAAGCCAGGGTGGTGAAGACGGTAGAAACCCCGTTTGGATGATAGAGCATGGTGGTGTGGAATGGGCTGGTGCCAGCATCAGCCGCCTCGCGGAACCACCAGATATCCCACAGGAAAAGCAGGGCATCGCCCCCAGCGGGAACTTGCGTGGTCAGATTGAGCGGCAACGGCCACGCCATCACCAGGGTCAGCGCGAGGTAAGCGACGGGCACCACGGCCCAGCGCAGGCGCTGTACTAGCGCCCAAAACCACGCGCCAAGATCGATATTAATCTGTTCAGGGGTTCCAAATCGCCCCTGAAGTTGAATATTCATTGAGGAACGATCCTCTTTCTCCCACAGGCAGGCCAGGGTACAGCAGCAGTTGGCGGTGCTGCGAACCCGAATCGGCGAGATACGTTGTACGGGAGCCTGTCACCAAGCTCGCTGTGACAACGGGGCAAGTCCCAGGAGGATACCATAGTTGGCCGGAAGATGGAAGGCCCTGAAGGCCGTTTTGGCACCCCCGTTGATGATATTCATTAGGCCTAGGTTAGGGCTGCGCCGCCATCGACGGTGAGCATTGAACCAGTCACCATTGCCCCGGCATCTGAGACCAGAAAGAGGACTGCCTGGGCAATATCTTCAGGCGTGATCAACCGCCCCATTGGGGTGCCCTGAAGCCGCCGCGCATAGTTCGCGGGGTTATCGATACTGGTCGTTTCGTCGTTCGGGCTATAGGCAGTATTGGCCCGGAGAAACGGGGTATCAACGTGACCAGGGGAGACCAGCACGCAGCGAATCCCTTCTGCGGCATAGGTCGCCGCTGCCGAGCGGGTGAGGCCAACCAACCCCATCTTCGCCGCGCCATAGGCTGGGCTTCCAGCCCCTGGGCGAATTGACGCCAGGGAGCCAAGGTTGACGATCACCCCACCCCCCGCCCGCCGCAACGAAGGAATCGCCGCCTTGATTCCCAGAAACGAACCAGTCAGGATCGTGCCAACAATCAACGCCCACATCTCCTCGGTCTGGTCATCGAATCCGACCCGCACATTTGCCCCAGCGTTATTACAAAGAATCGCCACTGGCCCAAATCGTGCTTCGGTGGCCGCAAGCGCTTGCTGCCAATCAGCAGACTGCTGGACATCAAGCTGCACAGCCAAAGCCTGACCACCTGCAGCCAGAATCTCGTCAGCAACTGCTTGGGCTTTGTCCAGCACCAGATCGGCAATACAGACTGCGGCGCCTTCGGCAGCAAAAAGCCGCGCCTGCGCCCCGCCAATCGCCCCGCCCCCACCAGTGATTACCGCCACTTTCTCGCGAAGTTGCATCGCGCCTCCCACTCAACAGCTTATGTCAATATCAACTATCCACGTTCTGATCAGTCGCCCACGAGTTGCTGATGGGCAGGAGGTGGCGGATCCAATGCCGCAATCGCCACTCGTACGACCAGCACACAGGTAATGAGCGGTAACGGCCAGGGCGTCAGGGCCGCGCCGAGGATCAGGATCGCCGCAATAGGCGAGGCCACGGTATGCAACAAGTTCCGCTGGTGCAGCCCTGCATGAAGCGCCCACACGCCCAGCAGATAGAGCGCAATTGGCACCCCCAGGGCCAGGCCAGCCGCCCTGGTCGTTATGTGGGCTTCACCAACAATCAGGTCGATCATCACTTGCAACCCCGCCCCTACCGCTGCTGCTGCTGCAAAGATCAATACATGACCATAGCCCCAGGAAAATGCCGCATCATGATGCTGCAAAATCCGCGCCGGTCGATCAAAACAGAGCCACCACATCCCAAAGACGAGCAGTAAGCTACACAGAGCAGCGATCAGTAAGAATAGGGTACCACGCCCACTATCGAAAGCCTCTTGAAAGGCGGTAGTTGCGGCCAGGATCGACTCGCCAAGGACGATGATCGTAAACAGGCTATACCGTTCAGCGACATGATGCGGATGCCAGGGAGTTTCACCCGCACGTTCTGCCCAGAGCGGCACGGCTAGCTCAGCCACGACCAGGACCACCATAACGATCGCAGTGATGATCGATGTGGCAGGCAAAAAGAGCCGCAGCACCCACCCAACCTGACACAACCCAATTCCCAGCGCGTAACGCTGGCTTGTTGTGCGGCGGGGCAGATCGGTTCGCGCCACCCGCAGCCATTGCCCCACCATCACCAGCCGCATGATCACATAGCCAATCACGCTGACCGAGAAATCATTCTGATCAAATGCGCGTGGTATACCAGCGGCCACCACCAGG
Source organism: Chloroflexia bacterium (assembly GCA_039810045.1). Classification (GTDB taxonomy): domain Bacteria; phylum Chloroflexota; class Chloroflexia; order Thermomicrobiales; family CADCWN01; genus CADCWN01. The sequence continues at coordinate 5,229 of JBDHWF010000119.1, read as the reverse complement.
ACCCCACCCATTTGCACCATCGTTGCCAGCCGATAAAACAAATCATCGGTATCATAGGCCGAAGCAAACCAGGTAAAGTTCAGCCAGGCCCACCAGATTGCAAAGAACACTATTGCGTAGTGCGGGATCGCGTCGAGAATATGCCCTTCCACAAAGGCATGATGTAGTCGCGCTGAGGCAAACGCCACGGCAACAACAAAACAGAGGTCAAAGAGCAATTCGAGCGGGGTTGCTACGCGGTGGCCTTCGCTGGGGTTACGCGGCGCCATCGGACGATACCAATGACGCCCTACGATCTGCTGTGCGTTACTATACGCGTGTGTATGCTGCTGCTATGATGCTGCATCTAGGCCCCGTTCCTCCTGCTCGCTAACACTATTTTCGAAGCGCATTATCACAGCATGCTGAGCGCTTTGTAGCGTGGGAGGCGCGTGGGCACACGATCGCAGGCGCAGTTGTCAATCAGGACTGATAGTGGCAGAATCTGCGGCTGAGCCTATGAACGTCGCAGCATTGGCAGACCAGTGAAGAAAGGGCGAATTGTGACAACGGTGCTGGTTGGCGGAACGGGCGGGTTAGTGGCCCTACAAGAACAGCCGTTTGGGTGGGAAGTCTGGGAACGCACTGATGAGCACTGGTGGGGGCGACGGGTCTACTGCCTCACCCTGGTTGAACAGGGGACAGGAATCCTGACAGGGACAGAGCGGCAGTTACTGCGATCAGTAGACAGTGGCACAACCTGGACGGTTGTCCTTGACCAGATGGTACGCACGCTTGTTGCCGACCCCACAGACCCCACCACCCTCCTCGCCGGCACTCAGCCTGCTGCCCTCTGGCGCAGTGACGATAGTGGTCGTAGCTGGTACGAGTTGCCTGGGCCAGGCACCAATGCTGACCGCGCCAGTTGGTATTTGCCTGGTGACACCCCACTCGAAACGCTCCCGGTAGCGCGGATCAGTGCGCTGGTGGCCGATCAGCACCAACCGCATCGCTTCTATCTGGGCGTTGAATGTGGTGGCATCTGGCGCAGTGACGATAGTGGTACCAACTGGCACGATTGTAGTGCGGGGCTGCCAACAGTAGCGATTCATAACGTCGTGATTCATCCACTCGAACCTGAAACCGTCTTTGTCGCAACTGATACTGGCGTTTATCGCAGCATTGATGCCGGGAAGTCATGGGCTAACCACGGCTTCGATACAGGTGCTGGATACACCCGCGCCTTACTCGCGCTGCCACTAAGTGCTGATGAAGGACCATGCTTGCTGGCAGGCCCGGCAGAGGTCGACTTCTGGGGCTGGGACGAAGAAGCTGAGGGGGCGACCAGTCGGCTCTTGCGTAGCACCGATGATGGTGCATCCTGGCACGATTTACCCATCGGGAATGGCCTACCAGCGAGTTTTGCCGCGCCGATCAGCGTCCTTACGACTGACTCCGCTGATGACCATACCGTCTGGCTCGGTACCTGGGATGGTCGCGTTTATCGCTCACAGGATCGGGGGCAATCCTGGCTCCAGGTGGGCGAAGATCTGGGGCAAATCTGGACGCTCCTGCCACTACCCGACCGCTAAATACTCCGCAGACTCCATTCGCTTATCCCCATGGTGACCGGAATCATTCGCCACATACAGCGCGTTATAGTTTATAGAGCGACCAAGAGAACAGCTACCACACGACTAGCACGGGATAATAACGATGACTACCGCACAACGTCGCCTCAATCGTCACCATCGCGCTGGTTTCCTGGCTGGGATTGGTGCGGGGACAGTCGTTACTGCGCTGATGCTCCTTGGCGCAAAGGTGCTTGGCACCTTCTCCCTACCCGAACTTTTTGGGTATCGGGTTATCGCGCTCCTTCCGCTCAACGTTTTCTCAGCCCTGCTCGAAACATTCGGTACGGCGGCGAAACAGCTACTGCTGCTTGGGGCAATCGTTGGGCAGGTGGTGATCTGCGGCTTGCTCGGCGTGGTCTGGGCCAGTTGTACCGAAACACTCCCGAACGAAGAGCGACCGCGCCGCCGCTGGCCCACCTTCTGGAACCCAACCCTGGGTGGGGGCGTATTCTTTGCCTTACTGCTATTCATTGTGGTAGAGATCTTTGGCTTTACCTTGCTGGGAGCGGGCGGGTTTGGGGCCAACCTGCCCAGCGGATTAGGGCTTACCACGCTTGCGCTCGCCCTACAAGCCACCGTCTATGGTGTCACACTAGCCGCGCTCTATCGCCTGCTGATGGCTGCGCCTGCTCCAGCGCCACTGCTGCGATCATCATTATCTCGGCGGCAACTGCTTATCCGCAGTGCGCTTGGCCTGGGAGCGCTCCTGTTAGGCGGTGGCGTACTCCGTCAACTCACCCAAGCACCAGCAACCGCGAAAATGCCGCGAGCGAGTGGACGTGTTGGCAACAATGGCCTACCACCAGAAATTACGCCCACCAGTGCGTTCTATCAGGTTTCCAAGAACTTTGCTGACCCCAAAGTGGCTGAACCAGGCTGGACACTCCAAATTGGGGGATTAGTCGAACGGCCCTATAGCCTGACGCTCGCCGAAATTCGTGCCTTACCCGCAGTGACTGAAACGCGGACCCTCTGCTGTATCAGTAACGAAGTTGGTGGCGACTTGATCTCCAATACCACCTGGAAGGGGGTGCGCCTGAGCGACCTGCTGGCCAAGGCAGGGGTCAAGCCTGGCGCAGTTGATCTTGCCCTTGGTGCTTACGATGGGTATACCGAAAGTTTCCCAATTGAGAAAGCACTGCATGGCGATGTGCTGGCAGTCTATGAAATGAACGGGGAACCATTGCCCGATAACCACGGCTATCCCCTACGGCTACTCGTGCCTGATATCTATGGAATGAAGAACGTCAAGTGGCTCACCAAGATCAATGTAATCGCCACTGACTTTCAGGGCTACTGGCAAGAGAACGGTTGGAGTGATGTCGCTACGATCAAAACGATGTCGCGGATCGACTTTCCTCGCGAGTTGAGTCTCCTCCCGACCACCCCCACGAAAGTCGGGGGGATCGCCTTTGCTGGGGCGCGCGGTATCAGCAACGTTGAGGTCAGCCCCGATGGTGGCAAGAGCTGGCAATCAGCGCAGCTACGCAAGCCGCTCGGGCCCTATACCTGGGTATTGTGGAGTGCAACAATCACGATTGAGGCTGGTGAACAGCTCTTGATGGTGCGCGCCACCGATGGCAGCGGAAACCGACAAACTGATCGGCTCGCCCCGCCATTACCCGACGGTGCCACCGGCTGGGCGACAGTCCGCGTGCGGGTAGCCAACGGCGTACCCGCCCCGATTATTGTTGGTGGTGATGCCTGAACCTGCGCGGGCTGAGTACTATGTCAGGCGAGCGTTGCTGCTGGCGCAGGCTGCTCACTCAACGCCTGTAACCGTGTCGTGACTGCGGCAATGACATCGTCAGGTGTTGAGGCCCCTGCGGTTATCCCAACCTTCTTGATTTCGGCCCCAAACCAGGCTGGGTCGAGATCAGCTGCCCCTTGAATATGGTAATTTCGCACACCAAGCTCGCTGCTGATCTCTGCCAGATGCCGTGTATTAGCGCTCTTCTTCCCACCGATGACGATGATCAGGTCTGCTTCTTCAGCCAGCGATCTGACCGCCAGTTGGCGATCACTGGTAGGCTTGCAAATCGTGTTATGGACAAAGACTTCACCACCGATTGGTAAGGCGATCTCATTCACGCGGTTAACAAACGCCGTAAAGGCGTGAATATCCATCGTCGTTTGCGACAGGATAGCAACCTTTTTCGGGGGCTTCGCCGTTCGGGCGGCGGCAAAATCATCACGGCGGGTTTGCCAGGGCAGGTCTTCAAAGCGGGTGACGGCGATCGCCTGCTCACCAGCATGACCCATAATTCCGCGTACCTCAGGGTGCTGACGATCCCCATAGACAATGATGAAATAGCCCTGATCGCGCAGCCGCCCTGCCTGTTCATGCACCAATGTCACCAGTGGGCAGGTCGTATCGATCACCTGCAAGCCTGCGGCTCGCGCGCCACCGGCAATATGCGGGGCGGCACCATGAGCAGTAATCGCCAACGTCGAAAGTCGGCCAAGTTCTTTGCGCTCAACAGCTTCATCAAGCTCGTTGAGCACATCCACCCCTTTATCTTTCAGTTTCTGGACTTCCTGCGGGTTGTGAATAATATCACCCAACGACGCGACATTTGCGCCACCGTCAGCCGTGGCATGGATAATCTCCAACGCCCGCCGCACCCCAAAACAAAAGCCCAGTTCATCAGCCACAATGATCTCAAAGCGTCCCATAATCGTGCGTTACTCCTGATCGTGCAGCATCATGTGCAACGACCCTACGCCAGCGTTCTGCTCAAAAGTATACGCCAGCGCAGGAATCGCGACTACTGCGCGGAAGATTACACACTAGGCGCGCTGTGGATTATTCCTCAGGAGATTCAAACCACTGTGGCGGCCCAATGGTCGTAATACTGAAGTGTGCCATTTGCTTCCCAGGCTGTGCGCCATGCCAATGGCGCTCGTTGGGTTCGCAATACACGACATCGCCAGGAGTAACGGCGAACTGCTCCTCCGCAGTACCAACCCGCCCTTCACCTTCGACAATGATCAGGATCTGTTCGCCGGGATGAATATGCCAGTTGGTCCGCGCCCCATCTTCAAACCGTACCAGGGAAACATTTACCCCATCAGCACGCTGAAAATCGACTAAGCGGCGCATCTCAACTGGTCCCGTAAATGTGGTGCCAGCCTGCCCATTAACCTCAGAACTGCGAATCACTCTCATCTCAATCACCTTTACTAAACGTGTACGAGACTGGATCTTAGCATATTTTTCCGCTATACTTTGGATATCAGATTGGAAAAATACAGGTCCTACCAACACGTTGCAAGTACCAAAGTACTTGACAAATGTACATTTGTATGTGCATGATATCCCCAAAAAGAGTGATACCAAAGGGATATCTGGGTCGAGTAACCTTACTGAAGGGAGGACTTCTGTCTAAGTATTATAGCTACCTGGTGCTGTACAGCACTGGCCATCGCGCCTCCCTTTAGGCACGTGGTATGCCTGATCAGAGGATAAGGATGGCTACCCATCCCAGTCAACAACGGCACTACAACTGGCTAGGTGCTGCGTTGCTGCTCCTCGGCCTGTTTTGGATTACTCCCGTCTGGTTTACACCAATTCTGATCGGCGTTAGCGCAGCCATTGTCGCTATTGAAGCACTCT
>JBDHWF010000118.1:0-11933 GCA_039810045.1 Chloroflexia bacterium | reverse complement strand
CATGGCGGGCGACTCTGGCTCAACAACGTCACGATCAATGATCAGGCCGATCTTTCGGTCAATGGTGGCGCGTTGGATCTGGTTGGCGCTCTGGGCGACAATACACAACTGACACTCGAAATTAATGGTGGCGCGGCTGATATTCGGTTACCCTTGCATACTGCCGCTTTACTACAGGCGACCACTGATGGCGGCAGCCTTGAGGTTCGAGACTGGAAACTTGGCGATATTACCACCCGCTCTGGTAATGATGTGAACAATAGCGCCTATGGCTACCTCTCTGACAATACCACCACGAAGAACCGCATTACGCTTCATGTGAATGGGGGGAGCGCGAGTATCTTGCCGCAATCCACGACAGAATCACCACCCCCAGCCACCCCTTAACCCCCAGATTTCCTAGAGTACAGGGCTATTGCTCCCAGAACCCTTGACAAGCGCAGCAGCGTGAGTATTATCTGCAATAACGAACGTGCGTTTTTTATTATGTGGGAATGATGAGCCCAAAACGTACTGCGGCATTCAAGGCAGATCGCCGTGAAGAGATCCTGGATGCAGCGATAGAGTTATTCGTGACGCAAGGGTATGACCGCACAACGATGCGGGCAATTGCCCAGGCTGTCGGTATTTCCACAGGTGGTATTTACGTCTATTACCCCACCAAAGCCGCGATGTTGCAGGCGATTTGCACCAATGAGGCTGCCCGTATGCAGCACTTATTGGATGAAACCCTGGCCAATCTGCCGGCTGATGCCGACCCACTCACCGTTACCTTGATGATGTTTGTTGAGCGGTTCAAGCGCTTGAACCCTGAAGAACGTCGCCAACGCGAACAGATCAGCATGCTCCTGAAATACGAGGCGAGACGTGATGATGAGGTCGCCGCGAATCTGCGGGAGATTTTTCTATCGTGGCGGCAGTTTACGCACCAACACTTGCAGGCACACCAAGCCGCAGGGCGGATTCGGGCTGATCTGAATATCGAGGCACTGACTGAGTTATTTCTGGCCTTGCCGGAAGGTTTTGAGAATATCGAACTCTTTGCTGGGCCAACGCTCGATTGGCCAACGATCATTGCGACCATTGCTGATACCTTGTGGCATGGTCTGGCACCAGAGGCTGCACTGTAGAGCCAGTAGGACAGTCGATCTTGGAATACGTACAACCTGGGTGTACTACCAGGTTGAGGAGGCAGGATGTTTGGGGCTTGGGGCCGGCTGGTCTATCGCTGGCGTTGGTTGGTGCTGATCGTATCGTTGATCGCCGTCGCTGCTTCGGGGATCGCGATTGTTCGGTTCAATACCTCCTTAGTAAATGCGGATACCGAAATTACTGGGAGCGAGTCAAGCCGGGCCAGGGAACTGATGCGGGAAGAACTCCCGCAGGAGGATTCTGGCGGTAGCTTCACGTTAGTTTTCACCGCAAACGATTCCACCTTGAAGGCGACTGATCCCGCCTTTACCGCTGCGGTTGAAGCCGCACTGCAACCATTGCGGACCGATCCGCGCATAAAAACGATTAGCCTCAATCCTGCATTTGTTTCGAAGGATGGCCGGCGAAGCTTTGCCATTGTCAGCACCACTGATCCCCGCCGCGCTTCCGAGAAATACTACGAAGAATTGCGTGAGAAGGTGCAGTCGCCAACGCTAGAGATTCTCAGCACAGGCAATTTGCCGATCAATGCTGACTTTGCGAAAGTGACTGAGCAGGACTTGCAGAAGGCTGAGGTAGTGGGCCTCCCCATCGCCCTGGTGATCCTCTTACTCGTTTTTGGCACAACGCTCTGGCGCACTATCCGCCGCACTTCGTTGCGTGGGGCCGCCGCTATTCTCACGCTGGCGGTTGGCTCGCTATTGATCGCGCTGATTCCGCTGCTGATTGGTGGGTTCTCTATTCTTGGTGGCATTGCGGGCATCTATGCGTTTGCACACAAACGCGAGATGGCGATCTATTCGCTCAATATCGCGTCAATGGTTGGGCTTGGCCTCGCGATTGACTATTCCTTATTCATTATCAGCCGCTTCCTGGATGAGGTCGCCGTACGGCCAGTTGCCGAAGCGGTTGAGCGCACGATCGCCACAACGGGCAAGTCGATCGCTTTTTCGGGGTTGACGGTGGCGATTGGGGTGGGGGGGCTGTTGTTCTACCGTTCGGCCCTGCTCACTTCGATTGGTCTGAGTGCCATGATTGTGGTCTGTACAGCGGTCTTTTATGGCCTGACCTTTCTGCCAGCACTCCTTTCAATTATTGGTAATGGGGTTACGCGGCGATTGCTTCGGCGAGGGGATGGTACTACGGCCCCGCCTGTTTCCACGACGCCAATAGTGCAGCGCACAAGTGCGTGGCAACGGCTCGCAAATATGGTGATGGCGCATCCCTGGGCGGTGTTGCTCCCCCTCCTGGCAATCTTGTTGCTCGCTGGGTCGCCAGTCCTGCGTTTGCGGATGAGTGCGTCAGATATTACCACCTTACCGCCCCAGGTAGAGTCACGCCGGGGCTACGATATCCTCACCAAAGAGTTTCCAGGGAGTGAGGATACCCCGATCCCTGTGGTGATCAATTTCGCTGATGGACAACCATTGACCGCCAAGCGCATTGAGCAACTCTATGACTATGCTACCTGGCTCAGTACTCTTCCCAATGTACGCAATGTGCAGAGCGCGATTCTGCTCAAAGGCCCAGATGGGAAAACGTTGCCAAAGGAACAGGTCGTTGCCGCGCTGACGGCCCCAGCAGCCTCCCAACCAGCAGCGCTGCGCGAAGGCTTGCGGCAAAGTGTCGGGGCGCATATCGTCAGCATGGTGGTACAGACGCCGCTGGCAGGCAATAGCAAAGAGGCCGAAGAACTCGTGCGCCAGATTCGGGCTGGGGGCGGGCCAGCCGTCGATGGTCAAAGGCTGGTGGGCGGCTTCCCCGCGATTACGATTGACTCGATTGATACGTTGTTAGCAGATACCCGTGGAGCGGTGGCTTTTATCATGATCGCCACGTATATTGTCTTATTCCTCCTCCTTGGTTCAATCGTTTTGCCCTTGAAGGCGGTAGTGATGAACCTGCTGTCGATCAGTGCCTCGTATGGCGCGCTGGTCTTTATCTTCCAGGAGGGGCACCTGAGTGGTCTGATGAACTTCACCCCTGGCCCAATCGAACCAGTCGTACCCGTGTTGATGTTCTGTCTCTTGTTTGGGTTGTCGATGGATTATGAAGTGTTGCTCTTGAGCCGGATGAAGGAAGAACACGAACGTCTTGGGGATAATCGTGCGGCAGTCGCGATGGGGTTGGAGCATACCGGGCAACTGATTACAGGCGCGGCGGCGATTATGATCGCGGTTTTCTCTGCCTTCGCCCTGGCTGATATTGTGATTATCAAGGCGATTGGCCTAGGGATGGCGCTGGCGGTGGCGATCGATGCCCTCGTTGTGCGTACCCTGGTTGTTCCGGCGACGATGCGCTTGCTTGGTGAGTGGAACTGGTGGGCTCCTGCCCCGCTGGTGCGGCTCTACCAGCGATTGGGGATGGCGGAGAACAGTGGCGTGGAGCCTGTTCCCGTAACAACCGCGACCGAATAAGTCGCCAATCTTGTCCCCTACAAGCAATGATTGCTGTGCTGTGGTCGCCGTTACCTGCAACGGCGACCACGTTAGCTATCGGGTGCTTGCTGGCAGACATGACTTTTGGCATAGGTGGCAGCGCAGGTATCTGTCTTTAGGCACTCCCCAGCCCCAGACTTCCTTCGTATACTAGCGTAGATGCGTGACAAGTACGGATGAGGGCATGATGGGCACAGCGCAAACAGATTCAGCGCAACCACCAACGCAATTGCCAGCGGAGCCAGCGCCGATTGTGCTTGATCCACCAATGCGTTGGTCAGTGCCACTGACCATTGGTGTTGAGTGGATGATGGTTCTCATTACCTACCTTGTCCACCTGACCGATCGCCCACTGACTGAATGGCGACACTGGCTCCTGTGGACCCTGGCCTTGGCCGGGTTCACCATGATTGAGTGGGTTGAATCGTGGTTCATTAAGCGCAATCTGGGCTGGCTCTATTTACTGATCAGGCTGGCCTTTTTAGGATGGGTCATTTGGTTAAGCCAATTGGAATTTATCTCAACCTTGCTCTTTTTCATTGTTGCTGCAAATAGCTGGGGGCTCAGCCGACGACTGGGACTATTGACCCTTGGCCTTTCCGTACTGCTGGCAGTAGGGATAACCTATGGCCTATTTGGCTTCACTAAACTCTATCTCTACATTAATTTGATCCCCTGGTTTGCGGGGCTCATTTTTGTTAGCGGTACGGTTATGTTGGCTAAACGCGAGGAAGAGGCGCGTAATCGCTCTGAAGCCCTCTTGACGGAGTTGAGTGCGGCCCATCAGCAACTGCGTACCTACGCAGAGCAAGCTGAAGAACTGGCGACAATCCGTGAGCGCAACCGCATTGCCCGTGAGATTCACGATAGCCTGGGTCATTATCTGACGATTGTGAATGTCCAACTGGAAACCGCCCTGGCGTGGCGTTCACGCGATGCCGATCGTGCTGATCGCGCAGTCAGCGAGGCCAAGCGCCTTGCCAGTGAAGCGCTGACTGATGTACGGCGTTCGGTCGCGTCGCTGCGGCCTTCGGCGCTGGATACGCTTGCGCTTGACGAGGCGATTACGGCGCAGGTCGCAGACTTTCGTGAACATAGTGGCCTCCCCGTCGATCTGCGCATTGAGGGCGACAGCAGCAGTTGCTCACAAGCGGCGGGGCTGGCGCTCTATCGGGCGGTGCAAGAAGGACTCACCAATATTCGCAAACACGCTGCCGCCAAGCAGGTAGCCGTCTATTTGCGGTTTGGCCCGACAACGACTGAGCTAACCATTACTGATGATGGACGCGGTTTGCCGCAGTCGATGGCCCCAGCCACCAGCAGCGATGGCGGCTTTGGGCTGCTGGGCTTGCGTGAACGGATGGCGTTACTGGGGGGAACGCTCGATATTCGTGCTGGGGCGAATGGGGGGACTGAGCTTCAGGCAATGGTGCCACATATCCCAGCGCACTAATGATGGCGGTATATCATCCTGTCAACAATGGATCCCCTAATCAGCATGTATAGTCGCTGCATGGTGTAACCGTGTCGCAAGAAGGTGGTAGAGGGCGTATGGTGATTGATTCAACAGCGAATAACGCGATTCGCGTGCTGCTGGTCGATGATCAGCAGTTGATGCGGGATGGCTTGCGGGCCTTACTTGAACTACAGATGGGCATCGTGATTGTGGGTGAAGCTGGCAATGGGGTAGAGGCACTCACGCAGGTCCAATTGCATCAGCCAGATGTTGTGCTGATGGATTTACGGATGCCGCAGATGTCTGGCGTTGAGGCGACACGCGCCCTGGTTGAACGTGGCACAACCTCACGGATCCTGGTGCTGACCACGTTTGATGATGATCAATATATCTTTGATGCGCTGAGGGCGGGCGCCGCAGGCTATGTGCTGAAAGATTTACCCGCTGCCGAGCTGGCAGCGGCGATCCGTACGGTTCATGCCGGGGGGGTGCATCTTGACCCGGCAGTCGCCACGAAGGTGGTTGCCGAACTGGCCCGCCTGCACGCAGGGGCGATTCCGGCAGCTGCGCTCTCGCCGACTCCGCCAACGCAAGCGGCGATTCCCCCAGTTGAGGAATTAACACCGCGTGAATATGAGGTACTGCGATTGCTGGCCTCTGGGGCGAGCAATCGCGAGATTAGCACGCAACTCTTTATTAGCGAAGGCACGGTCAAGAATCATATCTCCAACATCCTTGGACGTTTGGGGTTACGTGACCGCACACAGGCAGCTATTTACGCTAAAGAACATGGTCTGGCCTAGGAGCCATGACCTTTGGCATATGCCTTCTTCTGCAAAAATAGGTGACGCAAACCTACCGTATGGCACATGGCACCGCCTTGCTGGCAGCGTAGACTCGTTAGCAGAGGGGTGGCAATACACCCCGGTAAGCAAGGGAGATGAACAATGTGCCATGCAAAAACGCGAAACTATTCAGCAAACGAGTCGATATCAGCGCTCAGCGATGATACGACCAGCACCACCAGAAACGGCAAAGGGAATGAAAGTTTGTTCGGCGGAATCGTGCTGATCGGCATTGGGGTGCTGGTCCTACTCCAGCATTTCTTTGGCTTTGTTGGCATCGGCTTTGCCTGGCCGTTCTTCATTATTGGGCCTGGGTTACTCCTCTTTACCCTCTTCCTGATGGGCGGACGGCCAGCCAGTAGCCTCGCCATCCCCGCCACAATTGTGACGACAGTTGGTTGTATCCTGCTCTTCCAGAGCACCTTTGATTACTTCCAGTCGTGGGCGTATATGTGGGCGTTGCTGCCTGCTGCCGGTGGCGTTGGCACACTGCTGGCGGGCTTGCAGAGTAATCAGCCAAAACTGGTGCGTGTCGGACAAAAAACAGCACTTATGGGTATCGCGACCTTTGGTGCTTTTGCGGCCTTCTTTGAACTTTTCATCTATCGGAATTGGCTTCTGGCTGGCTATGGCTGGACAATCGCCCTCATCCTCGTTGGGGCTTACCTGGTCTTCAACTGGTTACAAGAGCGCGGTGACAAGTCACCGTATGATCTGCCGCCAGATGATGACATCTCCAGCAAGAACGAAGGTCAGGTTTTCCCATACTAATCCCGCAACAATCAACCAGGAGTAGCGCAATGGTGGTGCAAGAACAGACCGATGGCGCAGGGGCTGCAACAGCAGCCCCTGCGGGCCGCGTGATGGTTGAGGCGCGTGAGTTGTACAAGGCCTATGGCTCCCACGTTGCGGTCAACGGCATCTCATTTAAGGTACAGCAGGGCGAAATTTTTGGGATTCTGGGGCCGAATGGGGCTGGAAAGTCCACCACGCTGGAAATGATCGAAGGATTGCGTGACCCTGACCGTGGTAGCGCGCAGATCGACGGCCTGAACGTGCAGAAGCATAAGCGGGCCGTCCAGGCCCGCATTGGGGTGCAGCTTCAACATACTACCTTGTTCGCCGATCTGTCACTCACCGATAACCTGCGCTTTCTCTCGGCGCTCTATCGCCATACTGTCCCCGTGCAACAACTCCTGGCGAGTGTCAACCTGGCTGATCGGGCTGATGCGCTGCTGGGGACCCTCTCTGGCGGCCAACAGCAACGCCTGTCGCTGGCGGCAGCGTTGGTCAATGATCCGTTGGTCGTCTTTTTGGATGAGCCAACAACGGGGCTCGATCCACAGGCGCGGCACTCGCTGTGGGCGCTGGTGCGGTCGCTCCGCGCTAGTGGCAAGACGATTGTGTTGACGACACACTACATGGAAGAAGCTGAGGTGCTGTGTGATCGGATTGCGATCATGGATGGCGGTCAATTAGTTGCTATCGACACTCCAGCGGCGTTGATAGCCGAATATGGCGGTGGGCTGACCATTCGGTGTGGGTTTGCTCAGCTGGTGCTTACTGCCGACCTAGCTACCTTGCCTGGGGTCATTGCCGTGAGCAGCGACGATACTGCCGCTGGCCCGAACGGGCGGTATCTCTTCCAGATCAGCGACCTTGAACTGGCGATGGTTGGCCTGCTTCATTTTGCCGAACGACAACGGGCTACCATCGTTGATTTGCAAGTGCGCCAACCCAGCCTTGAAGCGGTGTTCCTCAACCTGACTGGGCGAATCTTGCGTGATTGAAGCGCGAGGCCGTTACCCCGGCATGGCCCTGGCAATTGCTTGCTGCACGCTGTTCTGAAATGGGAGAAGTGTCACCGCATGGATACCTTGCGTCGTTGGGCTGTCTTGGTTGAATTACAGGCAAAAATGTTGTTACGCAATCGCCAGACCCTCGTCGCGAGCCTGGGCTTAGCGCTTGTCTCAATGCTGATCTTTGGGTCATTACTGAATCAGAATGGGGCGGGTTTGCGTATCGCGATGGTCAATGAAGATGGTTCGCCAGTAGCGGCACAGGTTGTAACCGCGTTCAGCGGGGTTGATGGGGTAACGGTGGCGACGTTCACGGAGAGCGCGGTAGCCCTCAATACCTTGAAAGCTGGCGATGCCGCTGCTGTGGTCGTTTTGCCCACTGGATTTGGGCGCGATCTCCTGGCGGGAAAGGCTACGGCGCAGGTCTATTACGATGGCAGCAATCCGCAACGTGGGGGGCAGGCCCAGGCCGTTATCGCTGGGGTCTTTGGTGGCGTGAACAAGGCGATCCTTGGCGTAACTGAGCCCATCTCGTTGCAGGTCGAAAGTGTTGAGCGGCGCGTAATTCGGCAGATCGATTGGCTGACTCCAGGCATGGCGGGGATGATGATCATGTGGGCGAATCTCGCTGTGGGGGCCATCATGATTGCGTGGCGCGAACAGGGGCTATTGAAACGGCTAGCGACAACACCACTCCGTTCGTCAACGTTGATGATTACCCAGATCGCAGCGCGACTGCTCTTTTCAATTCTCCAGGTCGCCGTGCTGTTAGTTGTGGCGCGGGTCGCCTTTGGGGTGCAGGTAATGGGGAGTTATTGGGTCTTGGGGCTCCTGGTGATCGTGGCCACGCTGGCGATTTTGGCCTTCGGCCTGCTGATTGGGGCGTTTGTAGCGAAGTCTGACGGCGCGCAGGCAATCACCACCCTGATTGCCTTTCCGATGATGTTTCTCGGCGGCTCGTATTTTGATACCAGTGCTGCGCCAGCGTTCATGCAACCACTCGTGCAGGTGTTGCCGTTGACCCATATCAACGATGCCCTGCGTCAGGTGATGCTTTATGGTGCAGGGTTCCAAGCGATTCAGCAACCGCTGCTGATTCTCCTGGCCTGGATGGTTGGTTCGCTGCTGGTCGCAACACGAGCGTTTCGCTGGAATACGCGCTAGGGGTTCCTGGCAACGCAGGTGGCTAAGACTAATAACGGTAGGCAGAGACACTGTTGGTCACTGCCTGCCGTTGTGTTGTCGATCTTAACGGAGTAAGTCTATTCGATTGTTGGTTCGGTCAGGTTCACCAATAGTCGTTGGAGCATCGCTGGATCAACGGTGCGTGCCACTAAGCGACCAGAGGCGCGATGGCGCACGAGATAGAGGCCATCGGCATCGCGCTCGATTTGGAGCGGATTATCTGGGCGATCAATCGTGCCGGCCAGGGCGAGGGGGAATAGCTGGGGTGGTGGTGCATACCGCCCACGCGCGCCGCGTTGTAATCGAATCCGCTCTTGTTCTTCGCGTGGTTGTGCAACCATTCCTCTAAACTCCTCTCGCACGCCGTACTTCGGTGTGCGCACCATCAACAGGATCGCAACTCATGCAATACCTGACTATACCGTGAGGCGGTGGCCCCTCGGCGAGAACACCCGATAAGCTATCGAAGTGTACGGACAACTATAGCACGCCCAACGTAAAACGCAATACCCTATAGGGGTGAATTTTGCCAATATGGCACATTTGGCCTGTGGTTACGCGCAGGCGTATACTTGCTGGTGTACAACTGCTACGGGTTGGGTTGAGGGGGGCCGGCTTGGGTAACAATATCGCAGCACTCTTGGTCATTGTTGGGATTATCAGCTTATCACTGCTGATTGGCGGAACATTGATCTGGTTTGTGACGGTCCTGATCGCTGGTTTTCGGCGGAAAGATCACGCCTCGCCTGAATAATGATTCCTGATCACTACATTCTCGGCGATCTGGCAGCGGTGAGCCTGACTCCGCTAATCTGTCTGGTTGGCAAAGACACCCCGGTCTGCCCTGTGGTTGGTTACTCCTCGCTCCAGCGGCCAATCTGGCGAAATTTCTGATAGCGGGCAGCCAACAACGCATCAATGTTGAGGGCCGTGAGCCGATCCAGTGATTCGCGAATTGCGGCCCCCACTGCCCGAATTGCGCCAGACGGATCCTCGTGCGCGGGCGTTGGCTCAGGGACGATCCGATCAATGACCTGCAATTCCAGCGCATCGTAGGCGGTGATGCGCATTGCGGCAGCGGCGGCTGGCGCTTGCTTCGCGTCCTTCCAGAGGATCGAGGCGGCGGCGTCAGGGCTGGCGACGGCATAGACTGCATTTTCGAGCATCAGCACTTCATCGGCAACACCAAGGGCCAATGCGCCACCACTGCCCCCTTCACCAATCACGGTGGCGACAATGGGGGTGTGCAGTTGGGTGAGGGTTTGGATACATTCGGCGATGGCGGTTCCCTGCCCGCGCTCTTCTGAGGCGATCCCTGGATCAGCCCCAGGAATATCGAGGAAGGTCAGGAGTGGCAGTCCGAATTTCTCGGCGTGACGCATAATCCGGCGAGCCTTCCGAAAGCCTTCGGGGTGGGCCATCCCGAAGTGCCGCTTGAGGTTCTCTTTCGTATTGGCCCCTTTTTGGTGGCCGATAATAGCGACGGTGCGATCAGTGCCATTTAATCGGGCGATTCCTGCGACGATTGCGGGATCGTCACGGAAGGTGCGGTCGCCGTGAAACTCTACAAAGTCGGCACAGAGGTCGCCAATATAATCGAGGGTATGTGGGCGCTCGGCGTTGCGTGCCAGTTGCACACGCTCCCAGGCGTTGCGCGTTTGTTGCTCTGCTTGGGTACTCATGAAGGCACCTCTACTGGTTCGGGATCCTGGCTTGCTACGTGGGTGATTGGCGGGGTGGTCTGCACCCGCTGGTAGTGTCGTAGGAGTGTGGTCAGGGTATCCCGTAGTTCGCGACGATGAACAATCAGATCCAGCATGCCATGCTCGAGTTGGAACTCCGCCCGCTGAAAACCTTCAGGAAGTTTCTGACGCGTGATTTGCTCGATCACGCTCTGCCCAGCGAACCCAATTCTGGCCCCTGGTTCGGCCATCACCACATCGGCAACGGTCGCATATGAGGCCGTGACACCACCGTAGCAGGGGTCGACGAGCAGTGAGAGGTGGGGTAGCCGCACCTGCCCCAGGCGGGCGAGCGCGGCAGTTGTTTTCGCCATCTGCATCAGGGAGAGAATCCCTTCCTGCATTCGCGCCCCGCCAGAGGCCGAAATCGTCAGCAGCGGTAATTGTTGTGCCACAGCGCGTTCAGCAGCGCGGGCCAGCTTTTCGCCATAGACTGACCCCATACTGGCTCCCATGAAGCCAAAGTCGCAAACGACCACGACCAGTGGTTGGTCATTGATCCGCCCCTGGCCCGCGACAACGGCTTCAGTCAGGCTGGTTTTCTGCTGGGCGCTATCGAGTTTTGACCGATAACTTTCTTCTTTCCCCGGTGGCCCTGCGACAAACCCCAGGGGATCCTCCGGGTGAATCCCCTGATCCCATTCCTGAAACGACTGTGGATCAAGGAGCAGATTGAGGCGTTCGTGGGCGGAGAGGGGGGCATGATAGCCGCAGTTTTGGCAGACGTGTAACGATTCCTGAAACTCTTTCCCGTAATTGAGTTCTTTGCATTGGGGGCATTTGAAGAAGAGGTTATCAGGCACCTCGGCGTTATCTGCTTCGGCGGCAGGCGTAAATCGTGGTTGGCGTCTAAATAGTTCGCGCATGAGCTTGACTCCCCAACTCCCAGCCTCATCCCCAATCGAACGCGAAGTATACCACTGCTCAGCTGGGGGCGTGTTTTGGAGGGGTGTTTTATTGTGGATTAGCCGCAACGCGCAGGCGGTCTGGCGCGGGCATACTGGTGGTGTAATCCCGCCCGATTCGTGCGGCGTAATCGTCAAGAATACCTTGCACCCGATCGTAATCAGGGGCAGCCACGACAAAGCCGATATGGTACGGCTTGGTGAGGCGATAGACGATTTCTGGATCAGTAAACTGGCTGGTGTCTGGTGTTTCCTGGCGGGCCAGGGAGATGACGACACCAGCATGGTCGGTGCGCGGGGTCGGCGGGGTGTAGCGTCCACTGGGCCCCAGGACTTCAATCCTCGCCCACTCGCGCCAGGGATTGACCCCACTTGATGCCTCGACTGCTTCAGCGATATTGGCACCACCAA
>JBDHWF010000117.1:0-11985 GCA_039810045.1 Chloroflexia bacterium | reverse complement strand
CTGGCCTGATGACAGTAACAGGGTTTGAGGGTGGCGAACCAACCCGTGTCGGCATCCCCATTGCCGACCTCCTCACAGGCCTACTGGGCGCCTACGGCATCCTGGCCGCGTTGCAAGCCCGCGAGCGCACGGGGCGCGGGCAGCGCGTTGAAACATCGCTATTGGAGAGTATGATTGGCACGATGGGCTTTCAGGCGGTGCGCGTCCTCAATGGCGCTGGGGTGCCTCCGCCAGCGGGGAATCATCACCCAATCAACGCGCCATACGGTGCCTATCGCACCAGTGATGGCTGGGTGACTATCGGAGCGACTGGGGATAAGCGTTGGCCGATCTTCTGTAACGTACTCGGCAGGCCAGAGTGGTTGACTGATCCCCGCTTCGCCACGAACGGCGACCGCTATCAACGCCGCGATGAACTCGCCACGCTGATCAACGAGGAACTGCAAGCGCATACAACAGACGAATGGGTCGAAATCCTCAATACTGCTGGGGTACCGTGTGGCCCAATCTATCAGCTTGATGCCGCCCTCAGTCACCCCCAAACGCTGCATCGCGAGATGGTGGTGGAGCGTGAACACCCAACGCTGGGGACGGTGCGACTCCTTGGTATGCCAGTCAAACTGAGCGAAACACCAACAGGAGTCTGGCGCACACCGCCCCTTCTGGGGCAACATACCGATCAGATCTTGGACGAACTGGGGATTAGTGCGGCAGACCGCGACAGCTTACAGGCGAATGGCGTGATCAATCGCGGGGGCGCAGCCACTCCTGACTAAAGCAATGTCTACAGCCGACGTAAGCGCGGATCGAGTAGGTCGCGCAGCCCATCACCCAACAGGTTCAGCGCGAAGACCGTCAGCGTGATCGCTGCGCCAGGGAAGATCATCGTCCAGGGGGCCTGCTGCAAGATATTTTTGGAGTCATTCAACATACTGCCCCACGATGGCACTTCTGGCGGTGCGCCAGCCCCCAGGAAGGAGAGCGTCGCCTCGCCCAGCACTGCTTCGGCAAAGATGAAGCTGGCCTGGACAATCAGTGGCGAGAGGCAGTTTGGCAGGATATGTCGCCAGAGAATGCGCCCGCTCGGATTACCGATCGCATTCGCTGCTTCGACAAACTGCATATCGCGCAGACTCAGGACGATACTGCGAACCACGCGGGTCAGGCGCGGGGTGTAGACGACCGAGAGCGCCAGGATCACGTTCGAGACCTGCGCCCCACGCACCGCCATAATCCCAATCGCCAGGATAATCCCAGGAAAGGCCATCATCCCGTCCATCAACCGCATGACGACGCTATCAACCCGTTGATAATATCCGCAGAGCAGGCCCAGAATCGTGCCAACAATCACCGTGGTAAGCGACACCGCAAACCCGACAGTCAGCGAAAGCTGCGAACCATAGACAACGCGACTATAGACATCGCGGCCTTGCGCATCGGTACCAAAGAAATGATAGGCTGTTGGTGGGCGCAACCGCTCGGCCCCAGAGAGCAGCGTGGGGTTATGGGTGGCGATCACTGGTGCGCTGATCGCCACCAAGATCATCAGCAGCATCACCACGCCGCCAATCACAATCCCCTTCTGCCGCAGAATGCGCCGCGTCAGCGTATTCCGTGACTTACGCATCACGCTCATTGCGCCTGGATGCCCTGGGGATACTTCTCCAACTGCCTGACTCGTCGCCATTACCACCGTCCCTGGTCTTCTGATCACCTTGCCACTAGCCTTCGCCACCTTTAGGCGTGGCGAATCCGTGGATCAACCACGGCATAGAGCAGATCAATCAGCAGATTAATCAACACATAGAGGCCAGCAATAATCAGCACAGTCCCCTGCACCAGGGGGAAATCGCGCCGCCCAATTGCCTGAATCAGCAAGCGCCCTACTCCTGGTAAGGTGAAGATCTGCTCAGTGACCACGGCACCACCGATCAGTGCGGCAAAACTGAGGCCGATCACCGTTAGTAGGGGGATGAAGGCATTGCGTAGGGCATGGCGCACGATCACTGACCGCTCGGCCAAACCCTTGGCCCGCGCCGTCCGCACGTAATCCTGATTCAGTGTTTCGAGCATCATCGAGCGGGTCATGCGGGCCAGCAACGCCCCTTGCGCCACACCCAGCGTGATTGCGGGCAAAATCATGTAGCGCAGCGATTGCCACAGCCCCGCCGATAACGGTTCGTACCCCGCTACGGGTAGCCAGCGTAGCTTCACAGCGAAGAAGAAGATCAGGTTCAGGCCGAGCCAGAAGGTCGGCATCGCGATCCCCCCCATCGCCAGCGCCATCGTCCCCAGGTCGAGCCATGAGCCACGCCGCTGGGCTGCCACCACGCCAATTGGTAGCCCAATGATCAGGGAAACAAGCAGCGCCATGATCGTCAGCGTCAACGTTGGGGCCGCCCGCTCAAAGATCGCCGCGGTTACTGGCTTATTCAGAAACAACGATTGCCCCAGATCGCCCTGGGCAATTCGCCCTAACCAGCGAACATACTGGATCGGCAGCGGATCTTCCAATCCCAGTTGCCGCCGTAACTCAATCCGCCGTTCTTCGGTAGCATCTGGCCCAAGAATGATCCCCGCTGGATCGCCAGGAGTCAGGCGCAACATCAGAAAAACACCGGTGGCAACCAGCAGCATCACTGGCACAGCAAGGAGTATGCGACGCAATGTATAGGCAAGCATCGGCGACTCCACTACAGCATTCGAAGGGAAGATAACGGGGCAGACGCAGCCAAAAGCTGCGCCGCCCCCACGCTAGCAGCGAAGGTGCTACGCGAGGCTCACGTTCCAGAGGAACCAGTCCGTCGGATTGACGTAGCCCTTGACTTCCTTGCGGTGAGCCCGCAGCAAGAAGTTATCACCGAACTTCACGAACGGCACTTCGTCATAGATCAGTTGCTCGTAATCGTCGATCAATTTCTTCTGCTTGGCGGGATCAGCCTC
This sequence comes from Chloroflexia bacterium, assembly GCA_039810045.1. Classification (GTDB taxonomy): domain Bacteria; phylum Chloroflexota; class Chloroflexia; order Thermomicrobiales; family CADCWN01; genus CADCWN01. Next base: position 9,042 of record JBDHWF010000117.1, on the reverse strand, counting down.
CGCGACCATATCACTGAGGATCTTGTCCTTGGTCGTATTGTCCCACCAACCTGGCCACGCCTTGTCATTGAATGGTTGTGTTGCTGGATGCCCATAGCCAGAATGCCCGGTCAGGAAGATCTCATAGGCTTCTGGCTTAGCGCGGTTCTGCACCAATGTTGCCCAGTCAGAAACGACCAACTCAACCTTCATCCCGATCGCTTCCATCGCTTGCTTGGAATATTCCGCCATCGGATAGTTGTAGGTATATTCCTTCGTCGCCAGCCAGCGAATCGGCTGCCCCGCATAGCCCGCTTCCTTCAGCAAGGCCTTCGCTGCTTCAACATCGATCTTGGAATAGGCCGCCTTGCCCACATCACTGTGCCAGACTGTCTCCGGGGCGGAGATCGACGGATCCATCCGAATGAACTCTTGCCGCCCAAAGCCAGCAGTCATCGCCTTTGATCGATCGAGGACCAGGGCCACAGCCTGCCGCAACCGCTTATCTGTGAACAACCCCTGCTTTTTGTTGAAGTGCGGGCTATACCAGTAGTACGGCTTGACGATCAGCGGCACCAGGTCGGGATTACTCTTGAGAGTGTCATACTGGTCTGGTTCGACGGTTTCCACAAAGTGGTACTCGCCAGTAATCAGGCCATTGACCCGCACCGAGGCATCAGGCACCGGGATGATCCGTAACTCATCAACGTAGGCCACCTTCTTCCCAGCCGCGCCATCAGCCGGATCATCGCGTGGGGTGTAGTCATCGAAGCGCACCATCCGAATATATTGGTCTGGTTTGCGCTCCACAAACTTGAATGGCCCGGTACCAATAAACTGGCTCTCGTTCAGCTTCTCTTTCCCGGCGGCATCGGCAATTTCAGCAGGCATGATAAAGGCCTCGGTCAACGCCAGAAAGTCGAGCAAGACCCCGGTGGACTCTTTAAAAGTCAGCGTGACCGTCAGCGGATCTTTCGCCTTCATCCCATCATCAGCCAGCCGCGCAATGACCGTTTTTCCACGACCGCTGAGAATGCCCCAGCGTTTCAACGACGCTACGACATCGGTGGCGGTCATCTCCTTACCGTTGTGAAACTTGATCCCTTTGCGAAGGGTAAACTCGTAATTCTTGCCATCCGCACTGGCGGTATATTTATCGACCAGCATAGGCTTGGGCGCGAACTTGCTATCGCGGGCGAACAAGCCTTCATAGATCTGCGCCGCCAGATTCGAAGTAACGGTTGCCGTTGTGAACTGGGCATCGGCGACCACTGGCGGTTCGCCAATAATCACGGCCTTCAGAATCCCGCCCTTCTTCTGCTCGCCACCAGTCGAAGCAGCCGGAGTCGCCGCCGCAGGCTTCGTCGCTACCGCCGTGCCCGCAGCACTGCTGGCAGCGCTTGGTGCTGCCGCCGCTACGGTGGGGGTTGGCTGCCCACCCAGATTGCCAATCGGGGCGGCGGTGGAAGTGATCGCTACTGGCGCACTTGTTGGGGTTGGCTCGGTGCCGCCGCAAGCGGCCAGCAAAATTGCCCCGGTCATGCCTACGCCACCGAGGAGGAAATCACGTCGCCCAAATCGTCGTCGCGGCATAGCAGAACGCTCATCAGTACGCATCGTCATTCCTCCACTATCACTAGCAGTACTTACGCAGCACTGCCCATTACGCTACCCCAATCTGCCATTTCATTTCCCCGTTTGTGCAGTATACGAGTGAAGCAGCGAGAGGGTCAACTGGTTATTGCTTCTCTGTTGACTGATCGGGAGTATGCGATGGATGCGGCGCCGCCTGTTCGCGCACTTCTTCGACCAGGGTTGCCATTGCGGTATCGCCAGGCGCGACCGTGGTACCACCAAGGTAGGCACTGACCATCGCGTCATTCGCCAGCAATTCTTCACCCCGGCCAGCGAGCGTGATCTGCCCGCTCTCCATCACATAGGCATAGTCGCAGATCGCCAGGGCTTTACGGGCGTTCTGCTCAACCAGCAGAATAGTGTTTCCTTCATCGCGCAGTTCCGCTACAATCCGAAAGATCTCCCGGACAAGTTGCGGAGCCAACCCCATCGAAGGCTCATCAAGCAAGAAGATTTTGGGCTGCGACATCAGTCCACGGGCAATCGCCAGCATCTGCTGCTCGCCCCCAGAGAGTGAGCCAGCGGCGAGTTTCTGCCGTTCGCCCAGAATCGGGAACCGCTCAAAGACGCGGGCGATATCACGGCGCACGCCAACACGATCCCTGCGGCTATATGCCCCCAACTCCAGGTTTTCGAGAATCGTCATCGTCGCCAGAATGTCGCGACCTTCGGGGACGTGAACCACCCCCAGACGGGTAATCGTATGTGCGCCCAGACGGGTCAGATCACGACCAGCAAACCGCACGGTGCCTGCCCGAGGCCGCAACAATCCAGAGATCGCCGCTAAAGTGGTCGTCTTGCCCGCGCCATTCGCGCCCACCAGGGTGACGATCTGGCCTTCTGGCACGGTGAACGAAATCCCCTTCACCGCTTCGATCTGACCATACGCAACGCGCAGATCGCTGACTTCTAACACTGGATGCCCGCCATGATCCCCTTGCCGCAGCCAGGGCAACGTTTCCTATTCATTGTCCTCCTCGCCAAGGTATGCGGTAATCACCTCGCGGTTCTGGCTAATCGCGGCGGGCGTTCCTTCAGCGATCTTTCGGCCAAAGTTCAAGACGACCAGTCGTTCACAAACACCCATCACCACCTGCATATTATGTTCAATCATCAGGATCGTCTGGCCTTCCTCGCGCAGTGAACGAATCAGCGCAATCAGCGCATCCATCTCGGCGGGATTCATCCCGGCGGCTGGCTCATCGAGCAACAAGAGCTTGGGCTGCGCGGCCAACGCCCGCGCAATCTCTAACCGCCGTTGTTCACCATAGGGCAAATTCGTCGCCTGCATGGTCGCGCGATGGTGCAGATTGACCCGCGCTAATAACGCGTGGGCCGCCTCGCGAATAGCAGCCTCCTCCTGGCGCACCGTTGGGGCAAAAACGAGCCGCGCCGCATACGATCCCCTGGTGCGCATATGCGTGCCAACGATCACATTATCAAGGACTGACAACCCCCGAAAGAGGCGGATATTTTGATACGTGCGGGCAATGCCCGCCCGCGCAATCTGGTGGGGTGGCAACGTATCGAGTCGTGCGCCAGCAAAGGTGATTTGTCCCGTAGTGGGGGCAAGCAAGCCCGTCAGCAGGTTGATCACGGTGGTCTTCCCCGCGCCATTCGGCCCGATCAGCCCGACAATCTCACCCGCGTTCACCATGAAGGAGAGGTCGTCCACCGCTACAACCCCGCCAAATCGCCGCGTTAGCTGCTCCACTTGCAAGAGGTTGTTCGTCACGTCACCACCTCTGCCCCTGCCTGCTCAGAGGCAAGGGGAGTGGGGCGGCGCCATTGGCGAGTAAAGAGGCTGGTCAAGCCATTCGGCAAGAACAGGATCACCAACAGCAGGATCACACCATTGAGCATCAGCGTTTGCCAACCAGCCTGAAGATTCGTCAGATCACGCAAGAAATCGGTGCGTAACACCTCCGGCAGGGCGGTCAGCAGCACTGCGCCCAGCACTGGCCCGAAAAAGATCGTGCTACCGCCGACCACGGCGAAGGTCAGCATATCGACCGCCTGCACAAACCCATAATCACCGGGCGTGATGGCGTGAAGCAGATGGGCTTTGAGGACGCCCGCTAATCCCGCCAGGGCAGCACTGAGCACAAACGCGATCAGCTTATAGCCAGTAGTGTTGATCCCCAACGTACGGGCCACTGTCTCATCTTCGCGAATCGCCTCAAACGCATAGCCCATCCGCGAGCCACGCAACCGCCAGGTCAGATACAGCGCGACCAGCAAGGCCAGGATCAGATGCCAGCCTTGCGTTTTCACCGGGATCTGGCTGATCCCTTCAGCCCCGCCTGTCGCCCCCAGGTTGATGATAATCACCCGCAGCACTTCGCCTAATCCCAAGGTGGCAATGGCGAGAAAGACCCCACGCAGCCGCAGAGTGGGCAGGCCAACGATGACCGCTACCACCATCGGCACCAACACCGCCGCGAGGACGACCGCCCAGAACGGCCAACCCGCCTGAAGCGTCAGGACGGTGCCAACGTACGCCCCAATCCCCATAAAGGCGGCATTCGCCAGCGAGAGTTGCCCACAGGCCAACGTCAGATAGACACTCAACGCTAGCAACGCGTTGATCGCCATCAGATTACGTACACTCTCGCCGAACATCAGCCCTCCCAGTCGTTCAGGCTTCGCGCACGCGGCGTGCGCCAAGTAGCCCAGAAGGCCGCAGCACCAGAATGAGAAAGAGCAGGATAAAGGCGATGGCGTCACGGTAATTCGAGGTATTCGTCAACGCCACACTCAGCACCTCGGTCAACCCCAGCAGATAGCCACCAAGCACGGCCCCTGGCACTGACCCCATCCCGCCGAGGATGATCACCGCCAGTCCTTTCAATTCAACCGTTCGGCCCATTGTTGGGTCGAGGCGACTGATCGCCAGCCCATAAAAAATCCCTGCCGCCCCCCCAAGGGCGGAGGAGAGAAAAAAGCTGAATGAATAGATTGCCTCAACGTTGATCCCCAATAGCCGCGCCGCCTTCGGGTTCTCCGCCACCGCGCGAATCGCTTTTCCTAGCTTCGTAAAACGGAGCAGGGCAGTCAGCAAAACAACCAGCACCAGGGCGGCGACAATCACCAACAGGCGGCTGTAGGAGAGCGCCCCTTGCCCAATCGTGATCGCCCCGCCCGGAATCGTGCCAAGGGGGAACTGCGAGCGCTGTGGCAAGAAGAACCAGGTCGCCAACGCCTCGAAGATCAGGGCCATCGCGATACTACTGATCATCCCCGAAAAGTGTGTGTCGGGGCGACCGCGGAGTGGGGCGAAGGCGATCCGATCAAGCACTATCCCCAACAACCCAGCGACCAGCATCGCCAAGATTGTTGCAAGCCAGAACGGAAGTTTGACACCACCAGGAAGCGGGCCGAGTCCGGCAACATTGCCAGTAACCAAAACCAACGCGCAAAATGCCCCCAGCATATAGATTGCTTGATGGGCAAGATTGAGAATATCGAGTACGCCAAAAATCAGCGTATAGCCCACCGCAAAGAGGGCGTAGGCACTGCCAGCAAACAGGCCATTGAGGATCTGCTGCGACCAGTTAATATCAGGCATGGCCCTGTTGCTCCACCAATGCAGACCGCGCAAGCCCCTGCACAATGGACTGAGCAGATCCACTGCGACAGGAGTTGCGCGGCCTACGGTTGCTTACTTCAAGACCTCGAACTTGCCATTCTTGACGATCTGGATCACTGGGGAATGTTCGGCGTTGCGACTTGGCTGGAAGCTAAAGGAGCCGAGGGGCGTCGCCAACCCCTTGATATTCGCCAGTGCATCCCGCAGTGATTTCCGATCAACGTTTGGCCCCGCCGTTTTCATCGCCTCAGCGATGATGTAAACACCGGTATAGGCCTGCGCTGCGAACTGATCGGGATCAGCGTTGTACTTCGCCTTGTACGCGGCAATGAACTTTTGATTCACTGGCGTATCATTCGCGGAGTTCCAGGCAGCGCCAACAATCGTTCCTTCACCCGCTGCCCCAGAGTTCTTGATATATGCTGGCGAATTCAGGCCGTTCCCGCCGATGATAGTGATCTTGGAATCGATCCCAAGTTCTCGCGCTTGCTTGGCGATATTCGCCCCTTCGGCTAAGGCCGAGACAATGATCGCGTCAGGGTTCGTTCCCTTAATCGCCGTCAACTGGGCCGAATAATCGGTGTCTGTTGCGCTGTACGTTTGCGTAGAGGTGATTTGCAGGCCGTTATCATCACAGGCTTTTTTGAAAACATCATAGCCCGCTTTAGTGAAGGCATTATCGACCCCGTAAATGATCGCGACCTTCTTCAAACCCAGCTTCTCTTTAGCCGACTTAATCGTGACGGGGATCACCTGGGCCTCGGCCAACGAATCGCGGAAGATATAGTCGCCAATTTCGACAATCCCGTTAGCCGTGGTCGAGACACCGAGCGCTGGCACGCCATTCTGCTGGGCAACGGGGAAGACTGCCAGGGCGGTATTACTGAGCGTTGGCCCAATAATCGCCGTCACATTGTCAGTCTTGATCAGCTTCTCGACCGCCGTAATCCCTTTGTCTTTCGTCCCAGCATCATCCTCAAAGATTGGCACGAGTTTGATCCCAGGAATGGAGCCACTGGCATTAATCTCATCAATCGCTAGTTGAATCGCCTGCTTCTGTGGATTGCCATAGATCTGACTATCGCCAGTCAGGCTGAGGATCGCGCCAACTTTCACTTCTTTGGTCGCCCCGCCCGCAGCACCGCTCGCCGCTGGTGTAGCTCCGCTACTCGCGGCTGCACTCGCCGATGGGGCAGCACTGGCTGCTGCGCTGGCGCTTGGCGCTGCCGAAGTGCGTGGTGCGGCTGATGCCGCCTGCGACGCCGCTGGGGCGGCGGTCGGTGTGGTGGCAGTGCCACAAGCCGCTAATACGAGGATCAGGATCAAGGCCCAAATTGCCTGCCCCAGCCATCGGGTACGTCGAATCATCGTCCCTCCACCTTTCCGACGCACTGCGCCGCTCTCCTGTCCAAATGCATCATGCTCAGAGAATAGTAATTCTAGGAGTCAGCAATAGTGCTGTCAATCTCCCCCGAAAACTACGGTACAATGGGACCCGGTCAGGCGATTGGGCCTGATCAGGTAATGACGAGCATAGCGAAAGGTACGCACACAATGGTAAAGGTTGAAGCAGTTGGCTTGAAGACGTTTGAGGCCGAAAAAGGCCAACGCCTTGTACTAGCAATCGAAGATGCCGGAATCGATATTCTGCATCGTTGTGGTGGACACGCCCGCTGTACAACCTGTCGCGTTGAAATAGTCGAAGGCGACGCTGGAGCCATGACTCCTCAGGAAAAAGAACGCCTCGCTCGCGAGAAAGACCTTGGGCCGCATACGCGGTTATCCTGCCAGGTTCTCGTTGAAACGCCACTCAAAGTGCAGGTCTTGCGCCGCCTGAGCGAAACCGACCTGAGTGACGCGGGCCCCCGCCCAGATGATAAAATTCCTACCGACTAACATCGACACTTGCCCGCATCGGCAGCACCAATTACTGCCGCGCCATTAGTATCAGCACTGATGGCGCGGCAGGGCTAATTACCAATAACTATCTACCTCATCCAGGCTATAATCACCGCTGACTCGTGTTCGATCCGCGCAATGTTTTCGTCGCACAGCGTTACCCGTCCTGGGTTTTGTATACCGCAACTATGGAGCATAATTCGTGTCCACAATCTTGCCAACCCCAGATCCTGTCGCCCTGGCAGAAGGTCGTGCGCCCGTCTACGTCGCGACCAAACTCTTTGAATATGCTGGGCGCATGCTCAGCGCTGCCGTTGAGGAAGCCCTGGTGCGCGGCTTACGGCGGGGTCTCGCCAGTCAGGGCTTACGTTCTGGCGGCAACCTCGCCTTTCTGCCCTTTCGCGATAGTAATGAGGCAGTCGATCCTACTGAAACAGATACCGCAATCATCACAGCCCAGATCTACCAACTCGACACCAGCGCCATTCGCCAAAGCTATGCTGTCGTCGCGTTGCTAAACGACCCCCAGAAAGATAGTGGTGTCTGCTTTGAGGTGGGCTATGCCGCCGCGCTACAGCGCCCGATCATGCCAATCGTCAATGACTTCATTGATTATCGCTACGACCCCTGGGGATGGATCTACCCACTCGACCCGATCATTTGCACCCTCGCCCCCGCAATTCTCAAAGAGGCCAGCCTGTTGCCACCAGGGCAGGGCGACCGTCGGCGACTCTACCGCCGCGCCCAGGATGCCGGGATCACCTCCCTGCAAGAGCGCGTTGCCGACGCTGGGAGTGGGTTAGTCCGCTCCCCAGAACAGTTCATCCATCCACTCCCTGCGCCCCTGCCACCAGGCGATCTTCCACGAGTCCATCTGGAGTTTGGTGGTGGGTTGTATGAGTGGCAGCGGCTACTGGTTGCGGAAGCACAGCACCAAATCGCCGCAGCGAATCTGCCCTGCACTGTCACCATTGCTGAACGCTACTGCGATCCCAACCGCGCCCTTGATCAGGCGATCGCCGCCGACATTGCCGCCACGCTGGGGGCAGACATCGTCGTCACACTGGGCGATGGTGCCGATATGGACGCGGGGAGTGCCGCCTTACAGGGGCTAGCGCGGGGGTTCGACCGCCAGGTGATCCTCTACTACTCAGGGGCGACGCGCTGGGTCGCGGCCTCACGCGACCCCGAAAATCGCAACCTGATGCTCGAACAATCGGCTGATCTGCTGATCCGCTCGCTCAGCGAGTTGTCTGCTGCTATACAGACGTTGCTGGCAAGCGGAACGCCCGCTGCTCCCACAAGCACAGCGGGCGTTCCAGGAGAACAACCTGCAGCGGAGAACCTGCCGCTGCCATAGTGATCTATCCGAGAATCTCCTTGATAATCGTCGCGATTCCTGCCGCGCTCTCAGACATCGTTACACCAGCGGCAGACATCGCGGCGATCTTCTCTGCCGCTGTGCCTGTACCGCCGGAAATGATCGCCCCAGCGTGGCCCATCCGCTTCCCTGGCGGGGCAGTCTGCCCAGCGATAAAGCCGACGACAGGCTTCGTCACGTTGTCGCGAATGAAGGCCGCCGCTGCCTCCTCGTCAGTACCGCCAATCTCCCCGATCATCGCAATCGCGTCGGTCTCTGGGTCGTCCTGGAACAGGCGCAGCACATCGATAAACGACGTGCCGTTGACGGGATCGCCACCAATCCCGACTGCAGTAGATTGCCCCAGACCGATTTGCGTCAGGGCGTAGACTACTTCGTAGGTCAGGGTGCCAGAGCGCGAGACAACGCCCACGCGCCCGGGTTGATGGATAAACCCAGGCATGATGCCAACTTTCGCCTGTCCTGGCGTAATCAGGCCCGGACAGTTTGGCCCCAACAACCGCGTCCCACTCTGGGCAATCCGGGCGCGTACTTTGACCATATCAAGCGGTGGAATATG
>JBDHWF010000116.1:0-12075 GCA_039810045.1 Chloroflexia bacterium | reverse complement strand
AAACCTTCGATGCGGGTGATTTCGGCCCCGCGAATTCGAAAACCTTTGTCGGTCTGCTCTGGGCCTTGTTTGAGCAATTGCTGTCGTAACATGGTAGTCCTGTATCTGGGATGCTCGTAATCAGGCCGGATGGATGGTAGCTAACTGTTCGCGGCTGAAGTTTTGGGTGAACCGCACCAATTCGGTCAGTTTGCGCTGCGCGGCTCCGCTCGCCAGGGCGTTTTGCGCCAGCATGATCCCATCGCCCCAGGATGGGGCGACCCCTGCGACATAGAGTACTGCTGCCGCGTTGAGCAGCACGACCCCTTGTCGCGCCCCATTCCCACCGGCAAAGATACTGTTGATGATGGTGACATTCTCCTCAACATTCCCCCCCACAATCTCACTCGCGTTGCCGCGTTGGAGCCCAAACTGTTCGGGCGTTACTTCGTAGGTTTGGATCGAGGGTTCGTTGCCACCGCGCACTTCGCAGACCAGCGTTGGGCCGGCAATCGAGACTTCATCGAGTCCTTCCAGACCATGCACCAGGATCGCGTGTTGGGTTCCCATCAGCGCGAGCGCCCGCCCAAGGCGTTCGACCAGCGCCCGCTCTGGCACGCCGATCAGTTGTGCCTGGGCATGGGCGGGGTTGGTTAGCGGGCCAAGCAGATTGAAGACCGTGCGAATCCCGATTTCTCGCCGAGGTGGGCCAGCAAAGCGCATTGCAGGATGAAAGGCGGGGGCGTACATGAATCCGATCCCAATTTCCTGAATTGAGCGGGCTACCTGCTCGGGCGTTGCTTCGATCTGTACGCCCAGCCCTTCCAGCACATCGGCACTGCCACACTTACTCGATGCCGAGCGATTGCCATGTTTCGCCAGCTTTGCGCCTGCGGCAGCCGCGACAATTGCGGCAGCGGTGGAGATATTGAACGAATTGCTTTTGTCACCCCCCGTACCGCAGCAATCAACGACCAGCATATCGGCTGGTAATGCAACGTGTAGCGCTTTCTCGCGCATCACCTCGGCAAAGCCCGCAATCTCTTCATCAGTTTCACCACGCATCCTGAGGGCTGTTACCAGCGCACCAAACTGCGCCCCAGTCGCCCCGCCGGTCATGATTTCTTCCATTACTGCGTGGGCTTGCTCCCGACTGAGGGTGCCACCTTCAATGATTTCGCGTAAGGCTTCTTTGATCATCGATGTTGCTCCTTGCTTGCGTGCTAGTGGTTAATGCCTGGTCGCCAGGGCTGCGGACTGTGCGGTAACTGGTGCTGCGGTGTGAAGAAAGTTGCGTAGGAGGTCGTGCCCATGCTCAGTCAAGATTGCCTCAGGGTGGAACTGCACCCCTTCAATTGGGTATTCACGATGCCGTACACCCATAATGATCCCATCGGCAGTTTCTGCGGTGATTGCCAGACAGGCCGGCAAAGTCTCGCGCTCGATAATCAGCGAGTGGTAGCGGGTGGCGGTGAATGGGGTTGGTAGGCCAGCGAAGACCCCTGCGCCGTTGTGCTGAATTGCTGAGAGTTTGCCGTGCATGATCACGGGGGCACGAACCACTGCTCCACCAAACGCCGCGCCAATGGCCTGATGCCCCAGGCAGACGCCCAGAATCGGAATCTGTGGCCCGAATCTGCGGATCACGTCCACCGAGATTCCTGCTTCGTGTGGCGTACAGGGGCCGGGTGAAATGACGATCCGTTCAGGCGTGAGTGCCGCAATTTCATCCAGCGTGATCGCATCATTCCGCCGTACCAGCACCTCTGCGCCGAGTTCACAAAGATATTGATAGAGGTTGTAGGTGAACGAATCATAATTATCGAGTAGGAGAATCATCGGTTTTCCTCCGGGCTACTGTCGGCTACCAGGGGCTGTTGGGCGCGCAACTCAGGCTTCATCGTTGACCATCTCCTCAGCCAGGGCGACCGCCTTCAATGAACCACCCAGTTTCTGAAAACACTCGGCATACTCACGGGCGGGGTCACTATCCGCGACGACCCCACCACCAGCCTGCATGGAGACGACCCCATCTTTGATGACCATCGTTCGCAAGGTGATCGCTGTGTCGAGTGCGCCATCGAAGCTGACATAGCCAACGGCCCCGGAGTATGGGCCGCGTTGGTCGCGCTCTAACTCGGCGATGATCTCCATCGCGCGAATTTTTGGTGCGCCGGAGACTGTGCCAGCGGGGAAACAGGCGCGTAAGGCGTCGACGCCACGCATCTCAGGGCGCAGGGTTCCTTCGACATTGGAGACGAGGTGCATGACGTGGGAATAGCGCTCCACTGCTAGCAGCTTTGGCACACGGACGGTGCCAGGCACGGCGACACGCCCAACATCATTGCGCCCCAGGTCTACGAGCATGATATGTTCAGCCCGTTCTTTTTCGTCGGCGCGTAGCCGACTCTCAAAGAGCGCGTCTTCGGCGGGATCGGCACCGCGAGGATAGGTGCCAGCGATGGGGTGATTCGTCACCGTGCCATCTTCGAGCCGCACTAGCAGTTCGGGTGACGCTCCAACAATCTGAAAGTCGCCAAATTGCAAGAAATACATATATGGCGAAGGGTTGACGGCGCGTAGGGCGCGGTAGATCGTAAATGGGTGCGCGGCGGTGGGCCGATCTACCCGTTGGGAGAGGACAACCTGGAAGATGTCGCCAGCGGCGATATATTTCTGTGCCCGCCGGACCTTCGCTTCGTACTCTGGCTGCGTCGTGTTGTGTTGTGGGGCAGCATCAAAATATTCTGGATGCTCATTGGCAACGGGCACTGTGGGGAGGGGGCTGCGAAGCCGCCGTAGAAGTTCCGCAATCTTCGCCTCAGCCCGCCCATATGCGCTAGCAATATCGCTGGCGTGTTCGTCGAGGAACAGGTGGGCGACGACTTTGATGCGGCGGCGTACATGGTCAAAGACGAGTAGGGCATCGGCTAGCAGAAAGACGCCTTCGGGCAGGTTGAGTGCATCATGCGCTGGCACACCTAGTCGCTCGAAGTAACGGATCGCCTCGTAACTCAGGTAGCCGACTGCGCCGCCACTGAAGCGCGGCAGATCGGGATTAGCGATCGTGCGATAGTTGGCAATTTCCTCAGCCAGGGCATCCAGCGGGTCAGTGAATGGGCGTTCACTGGTGACGCCATTGGCGTCAGTGCGCTGTAGCTGGTGCTGTTGGAAGCGGAGCGAGCAGAGCGGATCCGCGCCGATAAACGAATAGCGGGCGACTTGTTCGCCGCCTTCGACACTTTCCAGCAGAAACCCCTGGCGCTCTGCCCCGACCACTTTGAGATAGGCTGAGACAGGCGTTTCGAGGTCGGCCAGCACCTCGCGGTAGATCGGGATACAGTTTACCCCTTGCTCACGCACGAGTGTCTCCACCGCTTCAAGACTGGGGGTTGGCCTGCTGGGGCCAGCTATATGGTGTTTGCGTTCGGCTGCGACCGTCATTGCCATGCTCTTTCGCTGGGCCGCAACGGTCTGGGTGACCGTGCGGCGGGCAACAAAAAACCCTCATCCGCCAGGGACGAGGGGACTGTTTCCACCCGTGGTGCCACCCAAATTGCGATGTGCCTCACGGCGCATCACCTCTGTCAGTACGGGAAGCCACTGTTGCCGCTTCCGATACCGCACTCCATGATAACGGTGGAGTTTCCGGCGACGCCTACTGAAGCTGCCTGAGCAGGCTGGTTGGGGTCGCAACTCGCGGAGCCATTCACGATGCGCGTCAGTATTGGCTTGCACCAGCCGCCAACTCGCTGGACTGCGCTTGCGTCGCTACTTCTTCCGTTCAAGGTCATTCGTCAATATTCAACTGATGAGCACTGTAGCACGCTGTGGCGTTATTCGTCAAGACGCGGTCTTTGCTCCTGGTGGTAGAGCAGTGATGAAAATGCCACCCGCGCCGACTGGCGCGGGTGGCATTGCCTTTCGGTCATTACTACGCGTTGCTTAGTAGTGAATCCAGACGGGGGTGCCTACCCACGCCCAATTGTAGATCCACTGTGCCGCCCAAACTGGCGCACCAACGCAGCCGTGGCTCGTCGCCCGCTGCCCAAAGTTGTTGTGCCAGTAAACCCCATGAATCGCGTCGCCATTGTAGTCAAAGTACATGACCCACGGTACATCTGGCTGGAAGTAATATTGCGGGCTGCCTTTTGGCCCGCCTCCTTCCATGTCCTGCACTTCCAGGAAGGTGTGGATGCGGAAGGTGCCTGCTGGTGTTTCCCAATCGGGACGACCAGTGCTGACTGCCACATCGAAGATCACCTCACCATTTTGCCAGACATAGAGATGCTGGTAGGAAAGGTTGACCTCGATATAGCCACGGCCCAGATCAGGGCGTGGTTCTGTGGGCTTGGGTGGGATCGGGGTTGCCGTTGGGGTGGGCGTGGCAAAGAGTTGCTCATCGTACTCAGGCACATTTTGTGGCCGTGGCACTGCTGCGGTATTCAGTTTCTTTTCCTGGGCGGCCTGTGAGCCAAGGAGCCCAAGCAGGACATTATAGGGAGCCTGATTCTCTGGATGGAACTCAAACCGATTCCGCTCGAAATATTGCACCGTGTAGGACTTGCCATCGATCGGGCTCTTCTCCGTAAACTCCTGGGTCAGCGGATAGCCAAACTGATCGAGACCACCATGATTGGTGTAATAGGTGAGGAATTCACCGCCGACCGAATGTTTCGTTTCTGGGAAGTATGTAGCACCAGGGGGAGTCTTGTCCTCAGTGATTGGTTGTAGGGCGGGATTATTGCCGAGTTTTTCGGCGTTCTTACGGCCAAGTTGCCCCAGGATAATATCCCACGGGGCCTTATTCTCAGGATGGCTTTCCAGACGCGCCCGCTCAAAGTACTGGACTTTATAGGTCTTGCCGTCCAGGTCGCTCTTTTCGTCAAATGCCTCGGTGATCGGATAGCCATAGACTGGTAGACCGCCATGCGCCCGCCAGTAACTGAGGAATGGTGCACCAACGCTGTGCCCCGTTTGGGAAAAGTAGACCGTTGCTGGCGGTTCAGCACTGACTAACGCAATTGGCACGACCATCACCGCTAGTGCGAGAACCACAACCCCTACGAGCCACCGCTTCATCCAGTCAACCCCTCTGTTGTTCTCTGGCCATTACGCGCCTTCACCAATTCACCCACTGCATACAGTGCCATGGTGAATAGTCCATCTGGACCTTTGAGGTCAATGTACCATGCGTACGATCACGCCGACAAGGGGAAAAGGTACTAGGACTGCGTTCGTACGATACTTTTGCGGCAAAGAAGTGGCAAAAATAGTGGCGATGGTGATGGATTGGTCTGGCACAATGTCAATATCACTGACAGATTGTGTCGCGAGCAAGATGGTGGCTACTGCAATTCTTTGAGGTAGCGATAGGTATAGATCCCCGTATTATGCCCATCAGCCCAGGTTAACATGATTGCATAGCGACCTACCTGTTCGATGCCCACCAGTTCTGTTTGTTCTGCCGTCAGGCGATCCGTGAAGTCAAGGACGCCAGGGCGGCCCATTTCCCCACGGCAGGTGGCACAGGGGCAGGCCCAACGTAGTTGGTCGAAGTCGTACATCGACTCGCTGCCATCATCCCACTCGATTCGCACGATGCGGGTATCAGCATCGGCAGTAATCGCCCGTGGCTCAAGGTTCTCGCTACTCATGGCAGACCATCCTTATTCTGTCGTTCTGCCCGTTTGTGATGTTGTGACCGAGTTGAGGATTTTGACGAGTTTGACCCCTTCTTCGCCATAGCCAAGGTTGCGATAGAGCCTACGGGCGCGGCTGTTCGCTGCCCCTGTATCAAGTTCGAGGGTGGGCAACTCTTGGGCGATCGCCCAATCTTCCACTACTGCCAGTAACGCATGAGCAATGCCGCGACCTTCGTGGCCCTGCCCGACGACCAACTCACCGATGTAGGCCCGTTCTTCCCCGGTGAAATGCTTGTGGCGGGCCACGCTGACGAAGCCGATTGGTTGGCCATCATTTGCTGCTGCCACGAAAATTGCGCTGGTTGGGCCAAGGTTGGCTATCGCACTGGCGATCCAGCCTTGCGCGGCAGCCAGGACAGCAGCGGGATCGAGCCATGGTGCAATCCCATCGGTCAGGCGTGGGGCCAAGGCCAGCAGTGTATCGTGATCTGCTGGCTGGAATGGCCGGATCTGCACTGCTTCAGGAGCGTCTATTGCGGCAACCTTTCCTACAGATATTGCTGAAAGTAGGCGACTAGGCGCTTTTCATAATATTCCAATCCTTTGGCATCACGGGGCATATGGCGTTCGCTAGGGAAGATCAACAGATCATAATCTTTATCGGCGGCGATCAGCGCCGTGATCAGGCGGGCAGTGTGGCGGAAATGGACATTCTCATCGATTAGCCCATGAATCAAGAGCAACTTCCCTTGCAACTTTTCCACATGGGTCAGTGGGGCGCTGTTGCGGTAGCCGCTGGGATTTTGGGCGGGGTGGCCCATATACCGTTCGGTGTAGTAGGTGTCGTAGCCATCCCAATGGGTCACAGGCGCACCACTGACCCCCACCTTGAACGTTGCTGGGGCCTGGAATAGGGCCATGCAGGTCATGTACCCCCCGTAGCTAGAGCCATAGATGCCGACCCGCTTGCCGTCGGCGTAGGGGCGATTGGCTGCGAGCCACTCTACCCCAGCGACTTGATCGGCAACTTCGATCTTGCCCATGTCGCCAGCAATCGCTCCTTCAAAGGCGAGGCCGCGATTTGCACTACCACGATTGTCGACTTTTAGCACTACAAAGCCTTGCTGGGCCAGGTATTGCGCCCGCAGATCGACCGTAAGATTCCAGCTATTCTCCACGCGCTGGGCGTGTGGCCCACCATAGACTGAGACAATTATTGGATAGGCGGTGGCGTTCGTGGCAGCGGCAGGGCTGTAGATCGCTGCTTGGAGCGTGGCTCCATCGGCAGTCTGAAAACTGGCTAGTTCAGGCACTGGTAGGCCCAGCTTCTCCGCAGTTGCCTGTGGATCGGCAAAAAGAGTGGCGACAACGGTATTATCAGCGAGGCGGCGGATTGTCAGGGTCGGTGCGTTTGCCAGTGCGCTATAGCGATCAACGTAGAGTCCCACAGTGGGAGCGACAACTGTTTCGTGCCAGCCAGCAGCGGTGGTGATTTTGGTGATTTCGCCACCATCGAGGCTGACTCGATAAAGATGGCGCTCGGTTACGCCGTCCCGTGTGCCGTGGAAGTAGACCGTGCGCTGGTTGTTATCGACGGCAACAACGCCAGTCACGAGCCATTCGCCAGCGGTCAGCGCGCGAATCTCCTGCCCATCGGCCTGATAGAGCGCGAGGTGGCGAAAACCACTCCGCTCGTGGGACCAGATGAACTCACCCGTTGGGAGGAAGCGCAGATCGTTGGCAAGGTTCAGCCAGGGATCGCCATGCTCCTCAATCAGCGTCTGCTGTTGCCCCGCTGTATCAAACGCGACCAGGCGCAGCGTGCGCTGATCGCGTGATTCAATCTGGGCGGTCAGTACAGCATCGGGCCGCCAAGCAACGCGGGCGAGATAGATGTCGTCATTTGCCCCCAGGTCGAGCCAATAGGGCGCTGTTGATTGATCGAGCGTCAGGATGCCCAGGCGAACACGGGCGTTTGGTTGCCCAGTGAATGGGTAGCGGTGTTCCTCGATTATGAGACTACCGCTGCCCTGATGCACAATGGGGTAGCGGGGAATGTGCCGACTATCGGCCTGGACATAGGCCAGATGTTGGCTATTGGGGCTCCACCAATAGCCTTTGCTCCGACCCATTTCCTCCTGGGCGATATATTCGGCTACCCCGTTGGTGATGCCATCGCCAGCGCTGCTGGTCAACTGGCGGGGCACAGCCTCGGCAGTGGTCAGGTCGGTTACCCACAATTCATCGTTGCGCACAAAAGCAACGTGTCGACCGTTTGGACTCAACGTCGGGTCCAGCGCCCCAGCGGTGCCAGGAATCTCTGTGAGTGGTCCGTCACCTCGGCGCTGGTAGAGCGCGTCACTGCGCGGCACGAGTAAGACTAACTGCCCAGCGCCATCTTCACGCACGAACTGATAGTCGGTAACGCCAACCTCACGGGTACGACTCCGTTCACGACGCAACTGCTCTTCGATTGAGAATGACCCTGCCTGCTCAGGTTGCTCATTGGTCAGGGACTGCTGTTCTCCCGTAGCCAGGTCGTACCGCCAAAGCTGTTGCACTAATGACTCGGGCGCACTAAAGAGATAAGTGATTGCAGCACCATCTGGGGTGAACTCTAACCGGTGTGGGGCAGTGGTGCCGGGGCGAGGGTAGCGGGCAGCATCGGCCAGGGTCAGCGTAGCGAACGGGCGATCAGCGGTCGTCATGAGCGATAATTCTCCTCAATCAAGCGCATTATGCATTGACGAGCGGCACGACCTCATCGACAAAGAGTTGATATTGCTCCATGCTGGGGTAATCAGCGAATTTGACCATCATATGGCGCACGCCAATTGCCGCAAACTGGTTGATCGTTGCGGCGACTTCTGCGGGGGTTCCGGCGATGCGATGGATATTGGGGCGAACTGGATCGATTCGTTCAACGCTGGCTGCATCGCGCCCCACGGCGATGTGAGCGTAGTAACTGAGCAGAATATCAGCAGGATTGCGGCCTACATCAGCGCAGTGCTGATGCAGGATTTCGACTTTCGCCTGATATGCTTCGGGCGTCACAAAGCCGATATTCCACCAATCGGCATACTCGGCGGCGACGCGTAGTGTTTTGCGCTCGCCTCCACCACCAATCAAGATGGGCGGTGGGGTCTCGTGCCGAGGCATACAGTAGGCATTGTCAATCTGATAATGCTCACCTTGATAGGATGCGGGCGTATCGCGCCACATCGCCTTCATGATCTCCACCGTATCGCGCAGTTGGGCGATCCGCGTTCCCGGACTGGGATAGGGGTAGTTGTACGACTGATATTCATCCTCTTTCCACCCCGCGCCGATACCCAGGATCAGCCGACCATTGCTATGGGCGTGTAGCATTGCGGCCATCTTGGCTGTCAGCGCCGGATTACGATACGACTGCCCGAGGGTCAGGGAGCCCACTCTGAGGGTTGGAAACTCGGCAGCGTGATAGGACATCGCCGTCCAGACTTCGAGCGTTGGCAGTTCTTCCCACTGAAAGTGGTCTTCAACCCAGAAGGCTGTGAACGGCGGACGGAGCGCAGCGAGGAAGCGACGGTTGTCAGCAAGCATCGTTGGTGTATTCTCGCGAGTGCGCGATGTTGGTTGTAGGACCCAGCCAAAATCGATAGCCATTGTTTCTCCCTCCAGTTGTGCTCAGTCGCGAATTCCTGATTGGCAGTATACCGTAGGTGTAGGCTACATATTCTCTGCCTTGTCAGCCAATATGGTGTACCTGTAGAATACCTGGGCAGAACTGTTGCTGCACTGGTTAAATCGTGGGGATTGGCTCTGGGTTGATGTAGCGCCGGGACTTGTGTTTGAGGGCACGAGTTGACGAGGTGGGGGTCGATCGAACAATTCGGCGGGTGGCCCCCCGGCTAACACAGTCGTAACGAATGGAGCAAACTGCAGGCGCGAGGCTGCAACAAAGGCCATTCGATGTGTGAGCAGATCAAGCGTGTAGGACGCTTACCAGGTGTTGCCTGGTGTGTCACCTTTGCTGTGGCAACTATCCCCATATCTTTCTCTCCAAATACAGCAACAGGGTATTGCCTGGTTCCGTAGATCTGCGGAGCTGGTTAAGTATTGCTGTGAAGATGATGGAGTAATCAGGATGTGTGGGATTTTTGGCTACGTTGGTGAGCCAGTCGCGGTTGGCCCGATGGTCTTGGGCGCCTTGAAACAACTGGAATACCGTGGGTATGACTCCTGGGGCGTGGCGGTGCGTGATGGGGGCCAAATCGCTGTAGAGAAGCAAGCGGGCAAGATTGGTACTGCAGAGGTGTCGTTGCCCAGTTCGGCGATTGGTTTCGGGCATACGCGCTGGGCGACGCATGGTGGCGTTACTGACACGAATGCCCACCCGCACCTGGATGAGCAGAATCGCTTGGCGGTGATTCACAACGGGATTATTGAGAACTTCCGTGATCTTCACGATGAGCTAATCACTCAGGGACACCAATTTCGCTCTGACACTGATTCTGAAGTGGTCGTGCATCTGGTTGAAGAAGCGATAGCTACGGGGCAATCGTTAGCTGATGCGACTCGTCAGGCTTTTGCCCGCTTGCAGGGACTGAATGCCATTATCGTGATGGATGTCACCCAGAACGAACTGGTGGCGGTGAAGACAATCTCGCCGCTGATCGTGGGCCTGGGCCGTGGCGCAAACTATGTCGCCTCGGATACGACTGCCCTGGTCGAATACACGCGTGATGTCGTCTATCTCGATGATAATCAGGTCGCGATCCTGCGCCCCGATGCCGTCATTCTGCGCGATCTGCACAGCGGCGAGGAACTGCCGATCAAGCGTGAGCGGGTCGATTGGGAAGCTGGCGATATGGGGATGGGCAACTTCCCTGACTTCATGTCGAAGGAGATGGCGGAACAAGGGCGAGTGGTGCGGCAGATCGCCACAGGGTATACCGATTATGCCCAGGCGTTGTCTGAGGCGATCTGGAACTCCTATGGTACGTTCCTGGTTGGGTGTGGTACTGCGTCATACGCGGCACTGACTGGCTCGTACCTGTTCAGCCGGATTGCCCGACGGCATATCAATGCCGTGGTAGGGTCTGAGTTTAAATACCAGGAACATTTCCTGACTGACCGTAGCCTTGTGTTGGCCCTGTCACAAAGCGGCGAAACCGCAGATATCATTGAGGCGATGGTGACCTCGCGGGCGCAGGGAGCCAAGATTGGCGCGTTGGTCAATGTGCGTGGTTCCACGCTGGATCGGATGGCCGACCTCAGTATTCCGCTGGGCGCAGGGCCAGAGCAATGTGTCCTGTCCACCAAAGCCTATATCGCGAAACTCGCCGTGCTGACGCTGACCGCCCACATGATTGCTGGTACTGCTGACCAGGGACGGGAGATCCTGATTCGTGCTGCCGATGCGCTGGATCGGTTCCTGGCGGAGGGTGGTTCTGCGCTGGTGCGCGCTGTCGCCGAGCAGATTAAAGAAGCCGAACACCTCTACATCATCGGGCGTGGGCTGAATTACCCCACTGCGCTGGAAGCAGCGCTGAAGATCAAAGAAGTGAGTTACGTCCATGCCGAAGGGTTTGCCGCAGGCGAGTTGAAACACGGCGTCATCGCTCTGTTAGCACCAGGAACCCCCTGCCTCGTCTTCGCGCCAATGGATGAAACCCGCGCCGATATTCTCTCTGGGGCGATGGAGATGAAGTCGCGGGGCGGCCTGATGGTGGGGATCTCGCCACAAAATGACCCGGTGTTCGACATTCACCTGCCAGTCGCCGACATTGGCGATGCTTCACCAATTGTCAATGCGCTGCCAGCGCAGTTGCTTGGGTATCATCTGGCCCGGTTGCGTGGGTATGACCCCGACAAGCCCAGGAATCTGGCGAAGAGTGTCACCGTGAAGTAACGATCTTCCACACTGCGTGTGAGATATCGCCGTGCCACAAACGCTGTGGCACGGCGATTCTTCTGATCATAATGCCAGAAATGTTGACAGCCAGCAGGGCCGCGAGCAATAGAGATGCATTGCTGCCGTTGGATTGAGTTATCTGGATGGTTTGCCGATCTTTTACACCTAGTTGACCCCTAATTTCGCCGTGGATAATCCTTGACGGAGATCAGCTTTCGCGGTATAGTTTGGTGTCGCGAGGAACGGGCGTGACGCTAGTATTATGCTTGCGTGATTACCGTTACCGAGGGTGTGACCCTGCCGGCGGACAGGCCCATGTAGCTCAGTTGGTAGAGCACTTTCTTGGTAAGAAAGAGGTCTCGGGTTCGAGTCCCGACATGGGCTCCAACGGGTATCGCGGTTTGAGGCCCAGCGGGGCCTCGCTTGTTGTCATCAGGGTCGAATGTCTGACCCTGTTTTTGGGAGGAGTACAGAGAGCATGGCGAAGCAGCGGTTTGAGCGGACGAAGCCGCATATCAATGTGGGGACGATTGGGCACGTGGACCATGGGAAGAC
>JBDHWF010000115.1:0-12130 GCA_039810045.1 Chloroflexia bacterium | reverse complement strand
GAGATTCGCTATTGGGGCGTGGGCAATGAGAACTGGGGCTGCGGTGGGAATATGACGCCGGAAGAATACGCGATGCACTATCGCCGCTTCGCCACCTACCTGCGCGATTTTGGCGGCGACCCACCATACCTGATCGCCTGTGGCCCAAACCGCAATGATCTCGACTGGACCGAGCGGTTTTTCACCACACTCCAGCAGCGCCGGGGTTTCGGGCGCATTCAGGGCTACGCGCCGCACTATTACACCCATAATGGCGACGCCAGGGCTGGCACCGCCACCGACTATACCGATGATCAATGGTATGCACTTCTGGCCCAGGCCGCCGCGATCGAAACGCTGATCATCGAGCAGCGGGCGCTGCTGGACCGTTTCGATCCTGAGCAACGGATTCAACTGGTGATCGACGAGTGGGGCACCTGGCACCCACCAACACCGGGGCGCAACCCGCGTTTTCTCTGGCAACAGAACACCTTGCGCGATGCCCTCGTCGCCGCTCTGTCGCTGGACATCTTTGGGCGGCACGCCGCCACAGTGACGATGGCGAATATCGCGCAGACGGTTAATGTCCTGCAAGCCCTTTTGCTGACCGAGGGCGAGCAGATGATCATGACGCCAACCTATCATGTATACGCGCTCTATGCGCCACACCAGGGAGCGCAAGCCCTTCGGCTGGCGATTGACGCGCCATCGATCAGCTTCAACGCCCCCGATGGCCCAGGCGTCCTTCGTGGACTGGCAGGGTCGGCCTCACTTCGTGACCGTACCCTGACGCTGACCGTGGTGAACCCGCAGATCGGTCAGCCAGTTGAGGCAACGATTGCACTACACGGCGCGAGAGCCGCTGGCCCCAGCGAAGAGGTGGTACTGACCCATAACGATATCCACGCCCATAACACCTTCGCCGCGCCAGAGGTGGTGACCCTCAGTGTGCCGCGAACAGTGGGCAGGATGGGTGAGGCATTCATCCACACCTTCGAACCGCAGTCCGTGACCCGACTCACTATTCCGCTGGAGTAGCACCGTCCAGGGCTCGTAGTTGGACAATTACTCAGCCACCTGCCATACTGCTATTCTCGCACCTGGGCCTGGTGCTACCAGTGGCACCAATGGAACGTTTGTTCCGCCGCTCGGCCCAATCCCAGAAACAACTGAATAGCAGAAGCAGGGCGGTGAAACTTCACCGCCCTGCTTCTTCGAGAGCCTATTAGTGTGCGGCAGTCGAAGTATCCGAGGCAAGCGGCACTGCTTGGTCTTGGGGCGTAGCTGGGGCGGGTGACTCAATCCTGGAAAGATCACGGCGCACTATCGCCTCAGAGCGTGGCTCCGCTACATGATCAGCTTGTTCTACTTCCGCGCTACCAAAAATCCGCACCAGAATCCGACGGACGGCGAGCAGCATCATGACGTGCCTCATGTATACTCGATCAAGGTGATCACCCAAGCCAGTGACCAATCAATACTAAAGCGTCCGTATGGTCTGGATAGTTCCCTCCGCGATGATCGTTGTGTCATGACGCCGCTCTTCGTCGGGAATGAGGCACCTGGCAGGGGCCTTGCGGTTACGATGCCCCTGGTCAGAAGCACTATCTGTTGCTACACTTCCCACCAATGCGCCCATGGTGTAGTGGTAACATAACAGCCTTCCAAGCTGTGGTCGCCGGTTCGAACCCGGCTGGGCGCTCCAAAAATAGTAACGTGGCGACCAGTGCTGGTCGCCACGCTGCATCATCAGGGCAACAGGCACACGATTAACTATGGATGGGGTGAGAACGGCTTGCCGTGTGGCTCTGGCACCAGATCAGGCCGCGTGCTATCCAGCACTACTTCGTGGACTTCAATCTTGTTGGGGCTGCTATATGCTTCACGCGGCAGGCTACCAGAACGGGCATGACCCTGGGTAAACTCTGGCGACCGCACCCACGCTTCAAACTGCTGCCGACTTTCCCAGAAAGTCAGGACAACATACGGGTCTTCAGGGCTGGTTGGCCGCAAAACCTGATTACTAATAAATCCGGGCATCCCATCAATCAGTCCCGCTCGTTGCCGAAAGTTTTCCTCGAACTGTTCTGCATACTCCGGCTTCACAAAGAGCCGATTCATCGTCGTAATCATTGCCTACTCCTATCGTTCTGCATAATCGCGCTCAGCATGGAGCAACCGTTATGAGTCTACCAGAGCCAGACAACCACTCGGCAGCCTAACGCATCATCAGGGCAATGGAATAGACAGAATTCGGCTTCAAAGAAAATGCACCGGCCCCCATTCACAGGCTAGCACCGTGGCGCTCCCTGCCAGAGGCAGGGAGCGCTCGTAGTCAATGCACAGCTAACGGCGTACGTTTGGGAGCAAGCTGGCCCGCTGAGGCTCCCTTACGGATATGCCCGAATGAGGAAAACTGCCATCTCCGCCCGGGTCACCCCGCGATCTGGACAGAAAAACCGCTGACCAGTGCTGCTAGTGCTGCAACCAGTCGTAATCCCGAGAGTATAGAATCTCTCGATCCAACCATAGGCCCAATACGAAGGCGGTACGTCAGCGAAGGTAGCACTGGCTGATCTCAGCTCAGTTTGGTCCTGCGCCCGGTCAATGAAAACAGCCATCTCTGCCCTGGTCACCCCACGATCTGGACAAAAGAGCAACTGGCCTTGTGCGTTCCTGCCACAGCCTTGCGTAATGCCTAGGACAGCAAATGCCTCAATCTGTCCGTAAGCCCAGTAGTTTGCTGGAACATCGGCAAATGTTGGGGTACTAGGTGGACTCTGCTTGTCATAGCCGAGATTACGTGTGAGGAAGGTAGCCATCTCCGCCCTGGTAACGCCACGGTCAGGGCAGTACAACGCTTGCCCAAGTGTATTCTTGCCGCATCCGTTGGTTATGCCACGTCCCGCGAAGGCTTCAATCTGCTCATATGCCCAGTAGCTCGTGGGAACATCGGCAAAACGTGAGCCGGGATCAATAACCACGAGGGTTAGGCTATGCGCGTTCCCCGCCGCTACAGTCGTCGCTCGTTCAACTCCGCTGACCTGAACTGGGGTATGGCGGTTTGTTATCGTACCGTCACCCAGGCGACCAAAATCATTAAAGCCCCAAGACCAGGCAGTACCATCACTCTTTGTGGCGAGGCTATGGTACAGACCAGCCGCCACAGTCGTCACGTTTATCAATCCACTGACGGCCACTGGTGTGGTTCGCATGGTGGTCGTTCCATCGCCAAGTTGTCCATAGGTATTGCTACCCCAGGCCCGCACCGACCCATCAGTCAGAATCATCAGGCTGTGGTAATCCCCGGCGACGACACTGGTAGCACCACTCACACTACTGATCAGAGCAGGGGCTGCTCGATCTGTCGTTGTACCATCACCGAGTTGCCCATTATTGTTGCGACCCCAAGTCCAGACTGTGCCATCGTTCCGCCGAGCCAGTGTATGGCCGTAGCCACCAGAGATGCTGGTAACTGCGGAAAGAGTGGTCGTCTGTACTGGCGTTGAGCGGTTCGTGGTGGTGCCATCGCCGAGTTGCCCATAACCATTCCAGCCCCAGGCCATCATTGTCCCATCACTTCGGATTGCCAGACTGTGGCGGAAGCCAGCGTTGATCGTCTTCACCCCAACGAGGCCACTTACCTGCACGGGAGCAGCTCGATTGGTAATTGATCCATCGCCAAGCTGACCGCTTCCGTTCGCGCCCCAGGCCCAAACCGTGCCATCGCTCTTGAGGGCCAGGGTATGTTCATCGCCTGCAGCCACGGCGATAATATTAATCAGTCCAGGTACTTGCACTGGGGTATTGCGATTGGTTGTCGTCCCATCGCCGAGTTGCCCATAGGTATTCATCCCCCAGGTCCAAACCGTCCCACCAGCACGCAGAGCCACATTATGGTCGCCATTGGTCGCTACTGCGAGGAGATCACTGATACTACTCACTGCAACTGCGGTGTGGCGCACCGTGTTCGAGCCGTCGCCAAGCTGACCGGCACCATTCACGCCCCAAGCGCGGGCTACAGATATCGGCGCAGCTAGGGCATCCTGCCCTAGCCAGGGCGACAACATTCCTAGCAGCATGAGTATGAGTGCCAGCATACTCAGCGTTGCGCGCAGCGGTTTGATCATGACCAATTTGTCTGGTTGGATTTGTCGGATATACATCGAAACCTCCTGCCTCTTCGTACGCTATGCGAGATACCGCCGCAATCAGCAAATGATGGAGATTGTGGGCGAGACATTTTGCGCCGTGCCTTTCCTCACCTCTGATATGTGTGTGAAGCGGCATCGCCGCCGTCGCCTGGTCCAGGCAGCTCAGCGCTTCCCTCAATAGCAGATTGAATACTGCATAGGCTGACAGCGTAGCTGATCGACCTTACCAATTCATTACCAAGTCATAATTGAGACGGTTGACCACGATGCACCAGGATGGCAGACTAGTAGTGCGTGAGTGAACCAAGAGGGCGAAAGAGGCTTACGGTCTCGAGGAGCAGGCAATGCAACATTCACGAACTATACCGAAGACCAACAGTAACGCGACACTGCGAATCACGCTCCTTGGTGACTTCCGCATAGAGTGCGGTGTAGCTGAAGTTTCCGCACATTCCTGGCGACTGCAAAAAGCCCAAAGCTTGGTCAAACTGCTGGCACTCGCGCCTGGTCATCGCCTCGGACGCGAGCAGATCGAGGATCTGCTCTGGCCGCACTTATCCCCGCAAGCGGCCAGCAATAACTTTTACCGTACGCTCCATGCGGCGCGGCAGGCCCTGATGCAGGTGAGCGATACATCCTCCGCAAATCCATTCCCTCTGCGGGCTGGTGTCGTCGCGCTCCTGCCAGACGGCAAACTCTGGATTGATCTCGACGCCTTTGAGTCATCTGCTGCTCGGTGTCGGTGTGGCGGGACGCTGGACGATTACCGAGCGGCGATTAACCTCTACGGTGGGGACCTCTTGCCAGATGATCGCTACGCAGATTGGGCGGCAGCGCGACGCGAACTTGCGAGAGAACAGTACTTCGCACTGCTGCTCGGCCTTGCTCGACTCCACGAGGAACGGAATGAGTGGATCGAAGGAGTCACCACGCTGGAACGGTTGATCGCCGCAGAACCGGCGCATGAGGAAGGCCACACTGGCCTGATCCGGCTCCACGCACTCGCGGGAGACCGCTCACGCGCCCTACGCCAGTGGTCGCGCCTGCGCACCGTGCTACAGACTGATCTCGATCTTGAACCAGGGCCAGCGGCGCGCCAACTCTATGCCGCGATCTTGGCTGGACGATTCCCCTTGCCGGAAGAATCGTCCGCCGTGCCAACAGCGCCACCAATGAACCAGACGAATCTCCCTGTGCCGCTCACCAGCTTTATCGGGCGCGAACAGGCAATGGCCGATGTAGCAGCAGCCCTAAACACGAGTCGGCTGCTTACTCTCATAGGGCCGGGTGGCTGTGGCAAGACACGCCTAGGGCTGGCCGTTGCTGCCGAGTTTGCCCTGGCTGACCGTTATCCTGACGGTATCTGGCTTGTCGAATTGGCGGCGCTGGCCGATCCGCTGCTGGTGCCAATGGCAGTTGCTGAAGCAGTTGGCCTCACCCTGCGGGGCAACCGTTCACCACTCGACGCCCTGGCTGATACCCTGCGTGACCGATCACTGCTCCTGATCCTTGACAACTGTGAACATCTGGTCGCAGCCTGTGCCACACTGGCCCGGCACCTTCTCACCACCACACCTCGCCTGCAGATACTCGCGACTAGTCGCGTTGCCCTGCGGGTGTGGGGCGAGAATACCTGGGCAGTGCCCCCGCTGCAATTGCCCGACAACACTGTCACGGGTGAGGCTGTTGACCTATTCATTGATCGGGTGCGCTGGCAACACCCTGACTTCAGCCTTACCGTAGAGAACTCCTCAGCGGTTGCGGCGATCTGTTGTCGTCTAGAGGGTCTACCACTAGCACTTGAACTTGCTGCTGCGCGAACAACGATCCTTAGCCTGGATCAACTCGTCGCCCGACTTGACAATGCGCTGACCTTGCTAGATACAGGTGACCGTGCAGCACCAGATCGTCAACAGACTCTGCGTGCAACCCTTGATTGGAGCCACGACCTACTTACACCAGTAGAGCAGGTACTGTTCCGTCGTCTGGCAATCTTTGCGGGAGGTTGGACACTTGACGCTGCCGAGGCGATCTGCGCTGATATATCCCTCCCGACGGGCGAAATTGTCATCATCCTGGCAACCTTAGCAGAACATTCGCTGCTCCATGTTACCGGTGGTGAAAATAGCCAGACGATACGGTATCGTCTGCTGGAACCAGTACGCCAGTATGCCTGGAAGCATCTTGCCGCGAGTGACGACCAGTGTTGCCTTGCTGCACGTCACGCCGCATACTTCCTGGCACTAGCGGAGCGCGTTGAACCGTATTTGGCCGGGCCAGAACAAGACTTCTGGCTCAGTTGCCTTGAGCGTGAGTATGGCAATTTCCGTACAGCACTTGAATGGGCAGCAACCAGAGGCACTGCCAATTTCGCCCTGCGGTTGGGCGGAGCGCTCTGGCGATTCTGGGCAGTTCGGGGAAAAGTTTGTGAAGGGCGGCAGTGGCTGACACGCCTACTCACCTATGCAGAATCACAGGGTGAGCCGTTAGTGCGTGCCAAAACTCTCGCCAGTGCAGGTTTACTTGCCCACCAGGAGGGTGACTACACCGCTGCACGCCCTTTGTTTGAAGCATGTCTGGAGATTCGGCGCACACAGAACGACCCGATTGCGACTGCACGGGCGATGACGAACCTGGCATTTGTTGTAGAGAAGGCACAGGCCAGTCAGCTACTACACGAGGCATTAGCCTATGGGCAAGCAGCAGGTGATCAGGCAGGCGTACTACGAACGCTCAATACGCTGGGCGAGATCGCCCGAGAGCAGGGGGACTACACACGTGCCAGCGACCTCTACAGTCAAAGTCTGTCGCTGTGTCGAGAAACTGGAGAACAATTAGGCTGCGCCCATGTCCTACACAATCTGGGTATTACCGTTCTGCTGCAAGGGAAGCTTGAACAAGCGGCAACCTTGCTACACGAAAGTCTAACCATTTGCCATGATCTTGGTGATCGTGGACTTGCTGGGCGCGTTCTGTTGGCCTTAGCCTCCCTGGCTGCAGCAATAGGGGTGATGACTCGGGCCGCCCGCCTATATGGTGCCGCGCAAGCCATTCGTCTGGAGACAGGCGTGGATGAAGGGGCGCTCAATCGTGAATCGGCCCGCCGCTATCTCGACATTGCCCGAAATACGCTTGGCAACATAGCATTCGCAACGGCAGAGCAGGCGGGGAGTGAACTGCCCTTTGATGCAGCAATTGCCGAGGCGTTGAGCGATGATAACGCCCTGATCAGACACTAGTGATAAGAACGTCACAGGTGACATCAATGAGGCTCGCTGGTTATATCTGAGCCTGAGCTGGTCAGGTACTGGGGGGCGAGTATAGCCCAGCGACGATGCATACTGTTTTACTGCGTGGCGTTCAGCGGTATACTATCCAGTGAGTTCGGCATACTTTGGCTACGATTTGGGCGATCATCCTCACACCACACAAGGGAGTACACAGGTGGAATACCAATCGGCAACTGCATCAACAAGTACGCCGGCACTCCCCGCAGCAACAAATGCCGAGGGCCAGACGACCCCGCAGACGGCACCCACCGATAAGGGGATCACCTTTGCGCTCCTGCTCTCGGCGCTGCGCTGTACGGTGCAGTATGTTGTGCTGCCGTTCATCTTACCCTGGCTCGGTCTGGCCGCGACGATCCCCCCGTGGATCACGCTGGCCCTCAGTCTGGTCGCGCTGGCGTCATTGGTGCGGAACCTGCGCTACCTCTGGCGAATCAAGCATGCCCGCCGCTGGAGCTATCTAGGACTGGCGGTCGTCATCGGCCTGGGTCTACTCGTCTTCATCGGTGTTGATCTTCGCGCCATGCTCAGCCAAGGGTAAACGCTTCGCCAGCACAAATTATACGTGCAATGGCTATTCTTCCGGCATAGCTGTGTCAGTCGTCGTGCCAGCCAGATCAAGCGTTTCGGCGTTGCTCACGTCAGGAGACTGTGGTAGAAAACCAAACGTATACGATTGCGCCACAATATCCCGTAAAGCCAGCCGTTCCGCCGCTGCCAGGGTTGAGCGTAGTGGATGGTTGGGCAGTGTGGTCGCCAGCATTAAGCGCACTTGCCGCATCAGATCGAGCGTCTTATTGATCGTCAGAACAATATCGCCCTCGCTCAGTTCAATCGTCTCAGTCAACTTCGCCATCGATGCGCCCTCACACCAGGCGCGAATGACCCCAAAAAACGTTTGATTGTAGCCTGTCGAGATAAAAAGTTCGTTCTGGCGCTCTGCTGTGATTACGCGCCGCTCAATCAAGTCGATCTGGTCGCGACATTCGACCAGTTGCACAGAAAGCTGATAGCGATTCGCCCCCCGAAAATCGCGGTCGAAGGCGAACCAGGAGAAGATCTCTGCGACATCCGCAGGCCGAAAGTCATTGAAGACTTCCTCAGCCAGCATTTCGGCGATAATCAGGCCATTGTGGTCAAAGATCCCCGCCAACCAATCGGCCTTCGCAGTTGGTTCGCCACGATAGAGGTAGTCAAACTGATGCAGAACATTCGCAATGCCGCGAATGAGCTGACGAACACGCTCCTCCTCCCGCCGAATCTCTGCCGTCAGCCGTGCATCAGCGTCGGCACTCTCGCGATCTGCCCGTTCGGCTTCGCGCAAATTATTCCGATGCTCTTTGCGTACAGCGCAGTTGTGACAAACGTGCGCCGCCTGCTGCACCAGCAGATCCGCGATCTGCGTGCGGGTGTCGGTCAGATGCGCTTCCAGGTCGGCCCGTTCAGCGGCAAGCGCATCAACGCGAGCGGCACGATGTTCAATCGCCCAGCCATCCAGATCGGGGAGTTCCAACGCCGCCACCGCCGCGCCAAGCTGCGCCAACGCCGCATCGCCAACCACGGCAGCGGCATCTGGCCGCGGCCCAGTCAGTTCGTAAAGGGCCGAGGGTAACTCGATCCAGGCACCCGCCGGTGTCAGGTAGTCCACCTGTCGATACTCCTGCACCTGGATGATGGGGAAGGGGGTATCGGGCGTATTAGCCCCTAACTGCCCCACTGGTAAGAACAGGCCAATACCACTGCCGTTACCCCGCCCCAGGAAAATTGCCCAACCGCGATCGCTGAGGTGAATTAGCGAGCCAGGTACCAGTGTGCGAAAGGCATTGCGTAGTGCCTGTCGTCCTGGTACCTGCCAGGGCGTGCTGAGCAGGGATTCTTGTAAGAGATCAAGTTCAACCAGCGTTGCGCGTTCGCGGGTGTTAGCAGTGGCGATTGCCTGATTGAGGCGACCATACTCATGGAGCAAATCGTCACCGCGCTCATAGCCAATCAAACACCCGCGTGGCACGGTCGCCGCGTGATCGATCGCGGCTTGGGCAATATCCTCTAACTCGCGAATTCGCCGCGCTGTCTGGAACTGGGCCAGGCTCTGGCTCAGCAGCTGCCGTACCCGCTCGCCACGCGGGGGATCCCAGAGATTGAGTACCGTGTTGTATCGCACCTTGAAGGCGCTATGAATCGGGTGGAGTGGCCCAGTGGCAATCGCCAAAGTCTCCTCAAACGTAATGTAGGGCGAGTACGGCACAATCACGTGACCCTCAGCGTCCATCCCGCGCCGCCCTGCGCGCCCCGCCATCTGCTGAAACTCGTTGGGGATCAGCGGACGGGTGCGCTGCCCATCCCATTTCGACATTCGCCCGATCACTACTGCCCGGGCGGGCATATTGACCCCCAGCGCCAGGGTGTCTGTGGCAAAGACGACACTGAGCAACCCTTTGCCGAAAAGTTGTTCAACCAACTGCTTGAGAATTGGCAGCAATCCTGCATGGTGAAAGCCAATCCCACGGCGGGCCAATCGCACCACCAGTTGCACCTGCGCGAGATCGCGATCAGCCTTGCCCATCTGCCCCAGATGGGCAGCAATCGCCTGCTCAATGGCCTCACGCGCTGCTGGCCCAGCGGTAGTCACAAAGTCGAGCCGCAGATTTGCCGACTGCTCCGCATACCGCTCACAGTCACGCCGACTGAACAGGAAATAGATGGCGGGTAAGAGATTCTGAGCCTGCAACTGCCGCACAATGTCGTTCGGCTGTGGTTCAATCCGCAACGCCTCCGGCACAGAAGGCGCACCACGTCGCCGAATCTCCCCACCAATCCGGTTGAAATTGGCGATTTGCTTGCCCATATGGTCAATCACCTGGCGTACTTCCCCGTCCAGAAAGTAGTAGAGCGCCAGTGGCACCGCCCGCTCCAGGTGGGTAATCAGGGTGATCGGTCGATGGATTCGACCGATCCAGGCGGCGATCTCCCCCGCATTGGAGACAGTTGCTGAAAGGCAAACAAGCTGAATATGCTCAGGACAAAGAATTATCGACTCTTCCCAGGTCGTCCCCCGTTCTGGATCAGCAAGGTAGTGGATTTCGTCGAAGATCACGACATCAACGGCATCAAGTTCCCACGGGCTCTGCAAGAGCATATTGCGTAAGACTTCGGTAGTCATCACGACAATCTGCGCTCCAGCATTCTCGGATATGTCGCCTGTCAGCAGGCCCACTTCGTCTGGATAAACCTGCCGCAGATCACGAAATTTCTGATTAGAGAGCGCTTTAATCGGGGTCGTATAAAAGACCCGCCCGCGACGGCGTACCCCCTCATAAACCCCAAACTCTGCCACGACTGTCTTGCCCGTACCAGTTGGCGCGGCAACCATGACCGAATCGCCACTGAGAAACATTCTGATCGCCGTTTCCTGGAATGGATCCAGTGGGAAGGGATAGGCAGCGGCAAATTGGGCTATCTGATGATCGATCTCAGCGGTATCCAAACTACACTCACCAACTCATTGCACAATCATTGCTGCTACGGTACCAGCGCAGAGTGTATACCACAACTACTGATTGAGCAGCCTATCAAGTCCGCTGGTTTCAGTGAAACCAGCGGACTTAGTAGGCGGCGCGCATCCTAGCGAACAATCGAGCCAGGGGTTGGCGTTGGCGTTGGTGGCGGCGGTCGCTTCGTCGGTGTCGGTGTTGGTGGCGGCGGTGGTTTCGTTGGCGTCGCTGTCGGCAACGGTCGCGGCGTCGGGGTGGCCGTCGGTGGTGGGGGCTTGGTCGGCGTCGCTGTTGGCGGCAACGGTGTGGGAGTAGCCGTCGGTGGCACTAGAGTAGGCGTAGCGGTTGGTGGCACATGGGTTGGAGTAGCCGTTGGCACAGGGAGTGTCGGAGTAGCCGTTGGTAGTGGTGCCTGCGATGGGCCAGGCACCACGATATTTGTAGGAGTCGGAGAAGTACTAGGGGCAGATGGTGTATTGGTCGGCCCCTTGGTTGGCGTGGCAGTTGGGGCCACTGGAACCACTGCTGGCACCGTGGTCGGCGTAGCCGTTGGTGGCACTGGCGTGGCTGTTGGGGCCACAAAGCCACTCAAGATATATCGTTCTGCCTGCTGCACATAGGTACTGGTTGCTGTCTTGCCACCAACCAGCATTAGCGAGCCATCACTCAGCAATGTGGCCGTATGCTCAGCACGCGCAACTGGGCTGGTGAAACTCGACCATTGCGCAGTCGCCAGATTGTACCGCTCGGCACTGGCGAGCGCCTGATTCCCGCTACTGTTATAGCCACCAACTACCAGCACCTGCCCATTGGGCAGTAGTGTGGCGGTATGGCCACTCCGTGCGGTGCTGAGTGGGGCAATCGAATGCCACGCTCCCGCATTCGGGTCAAAAATCTCGGTTGTTGCCGAAGAAACAGCCATTTGTTGTGTCCCAAGGAGAACCGCACGTCCCCCACGGGTCAGGCTCGTCAAACCGCCAGTAATCAGGATTTGTCCATCAGGAAGGAGGGTTGCCGTATGCCCCGTGCGTGCAACCACCATATCGCCAGTAGTGGTCCACGTATTCGTGCGGGCATCGAAGATCTCAACTGAAGCAGTGACTTCCCGTGCCCCGGCACTATCAACGGTTTCACCACCAGAAATCACCACTCGACCATCGGGTAACAGCGTAGCGGTATGACCCACGCGCCCACGACTCAGGGTCCCGGCCTGCGTCCA
>JBDHWF010000114.1:0-12135 GCA_039810045.1 Chloroflexia bacterium | reverse complement strand
GCGGCGACGAGAATCTGATCGCCGCATTCAAGCGCGGTGAGGATATTCACCGCCGTACAGCGGCACTGGTCTACAATATCCCCCAAGAGCAGGTGACCAGTGAGCAACGCCGGATCGCCAAGAGCGCAAACTTCGGGATCATTTATGGCCTGAGTGCGTATGGATTGTCGCGGGATACGGGGATGCCTGTCTCCCAGGCCGATCAGTTTATTAAGGCCTATTTCGAGCAATACCCCAAGGTTGAAGCCTACTTGGAGAGCAGCCGCGAGCACGCCCGACGCAATGAATATGTTTCCTCGCTGAGTGGTCGGCGGCGCTATATCCCCGAGATCAATTCACCGAATGGGATGAAGCGGAGCGCTGCCGAACGGATGGCGATCAATATGCCAGTGCAGGGGACTGCTGCTGACCTGATGAAAGAAGCAATGCTGCGAATTCACGAGGCGCTGCCAGCCGAAGGGTTACTGACGCGGCTGCTCTTGCAGGTGCATGATGAACTGGTGTTTGAGGCCCCCTTGTCCGAACTCCCCGCCTTACGCAAGCTCGCACAGCGGATTATGGTCGGTGTCAGTAAGGACGCAGCGCTCCTTGTGCCATTAGAGATTGAGGTGAAGGTCGGGGCCAACTGGGGCGATATGGAGGGCGATTAGTTAAGGTACAATCTGTCCGTTCGGCAAGAACGCAACCATTTGCCAGCGACCGCGTTATGCTGGTATAAGAGTGTTCTTGGCACCGCCATAATTTTTGCTGGCGTTGTTATCCGATACACTGCTGTGTTGGTCCAGGTTTACTCTTGGTTGAAGAGTTACGATGCCGTAAGGGAAGGTAGTGTGCCAAGAGAGTTTATTGATGAGGAAAAGCGCCAGGCGCAGGCAATAATGGAACTTAGTGAGGCTAATCTTTCAGCCGCTGAAGCCCATAACCAATGGGCGCAAGAAGTCGCCTTTTTAGACGGTAGTGCTACTCCAGCCACGGACGAAGACCAGCAAGCCGATGTCCGTGAGGTTCTTGACTGGCTCACGCGTTTCGCTTAGCTATTGTCAAGCAGAATATACGGCAGCGGCACTGGTAGCGATGTCAGTGCCGCTGTGCTGCTGAGGCCTGGTACTGATCAGTAATTTGCACTAGCCCAAAAGAACCGTGTACCCCCCTGCCTATGGGGGATGGAGTTTGCCCAGACAACCGTTATGCTGAATATGTGGTCCTTGAGCGTTGCGAACACCATGATCAGCAGGTACCAGGTATGATACGGTTCGATATTTATAAAGCAGACCAACTGGCAGCAACCCTGATCTACGGGGATGCTCCTTGCTATTTCGGACCAGAAGGCGAAGAGTGCGCCACACTCCTGGCCAGTACCCCCATGATCTATAATTTGTGGACTGGTGAATGCGCTACCGAGCCATACTCCGAACGGGCTGATTGGTGGGTGGCGCGGATCATCAGTACCCCACTGGTACGCGCAGGGTTTACCCTGCGCCCACACTAAGGGCAGGCGGAACCTCCTCCCCTGCTTAGGATCGCTGCCAGCAGTTTATGCGCCGGTGGCAATATTGGTTGCTGGCGCAACTGTTCCGCGGCGACTCACCAGCAGATGCACGGCGGCGGCAAGGCCGAGCAGCACGAATCCCGCAATATCAAAGCGTGTATCAGCGTAGAGTAGGGCCAGCCCCGCTAGCCCCGCTAACACCCGTTCGGGCCAGGCCGCCCGGTGAATAAACCAGCCCCCAAACGTAATGGCTAACGCCCCAACCGCAACACAGGCGGTGATGAAGGTCCAGATAATCGTTGGCACGGCCCCGATCATCAACAGACTAGCACCATCGTGGCTCAGCGTGAACATGAATGGTACCAGGAAGGCGGGGAGACAATATTTCCAGGCGAGCATGGTGGTACGGAAGGGGCTGCCACCAGTAATCGCGGCGGCAGCGAACGGTGCCAGTGCGGTTGGTGGCGAAACATCGGCCAACACTGCGTAGTAGAAGATGAACATATGGGCAGCGGCTGGCTCAACGCCAAGCTGGGTCAGCGCCGGAACAATCATCACGGCGGCGATGATGTACGAAGCGGTGACTGGCACTGCGAGGCCGAGAATCCAGACCGCCAGCGCCGCGAGCAATACTGTGAAAAAGAGGATGCTGTTTGAGAGATCGACAATCAGCCCGGACATTTTGATCCCCAGGCCAGTCAGCGTCACAATCGAGACAATGACCCCAGCAGTGGCGGTCGTCGCCGCGATGGAAACCGTGCTACGCCCCCCGACTTCAAGGGCTTGTAACCAGCGATTATTCTCGGTGCCTGGGGCGAGGTCGCTGGTATTGGTGCGTGGTGGTATGGCCCGTAGCCGCTGCCAGACCACGATGGCGCTGGCAAGCACTGCCGCAAGGATCATCCCCCAGAAGGTGGCAACGGAGAGGCGCTGCCCCGTGACCAGCAAGACAGCAGAGAATACTGCACTGACGCCGACGATCCACAGCGAAGTCATCCGTGTATCAGCGCGGAGGAAGCTCAGGGCAAAGGCGGCGACGATCGCCCAGAAGACCGCCATGAATGGGGTCTGGTTCATGGGGCCCATCAGAATGATGATGATGAATAAGGAACTGAAATGATAGCCATATTTCAACGTGAGTTCGCGCAATGGCGGCGTGGCGAACTCGACCGCCTGGGTGCGCATACGGCGTGAATCTGCCTCCATCATCAGCAGGCAGGAGAGGTAATAGAGTAGGGTAGGAATTGTCGCATAGACTAGCACCTGCAGGTACGAGACATTCAGGTATTCGGCGATAATAAAGGCGGCAGCGCCCAACGTTGGCGGTGAGAGCAGCGCGCCGATCCCCGCAGCGGAGAGCAAGCCCCCGGCAACATCGCGCTGAAAACCAGCGCGGCGCAACATTGGCCACGCCAGTGAACCCAGGGTGACTGTTGTGGCTACCCCACTGCCAGAGACAGTGCCAAGCAAGAATCCGGCTGCGGTGACAGTGCGCCCTGGCCCCGTGCCACCCCGCGAGCGACCAAGGGCGGCAAAGGACCAATCGATGAAGAACTTGCCCGCGCCGCTATATTCAAGCACTGCCCCGTAGATCGTAAACAGCACAATAAACGTTGCGGCAACATCGAGAGGTACGCCGAACATCCCCTCTAAGGTCAGATAGTTCTGGCCGATGATCCGATCAGCCCGATAGCCGCGATGCCCGATCCAGGTGTCCAGAAACTCTGGCAGTTGGTTACCGTAGGCGGCGTAAAAGAGGAAGATCAGGGCGGTGATCGGCAATGCCCAGCCAGTGCTGCGGCGGGTTGCTTCCAGCGTCAGGACAATCGTTAGCCCACCAAGCAAGATTTCGGTTGGGGTGGGATTGGTGATCCGCTGCAACGCTGATTCATAGTTGACAATCAGATAGGCCAGACCGATAGCCGACATGACCGAGAGGTGCAGATCATAGAGTGCAATCTGGTTCCGCCCCTCACCGCTGCGCCGGAGTAATGGATAGAGCGCGGCGGAAAGCAGCACCAGGACAACAATCAGGCCGATTTGCCAGACCGTCGCGCTGATGCTGAGCGTTTGGGTCGCCCAGACTTCTGTTGCCCGCGCCAGCGCATACCCAGTGGCGACCGCACCGAAACAGGCTAACACGAGATCGAGCCAGAGTTGACGCCCAACCAGGAATGATTTGAGGAGAGGATAAGCGGCGAAAAAGAGGAAGATGATTGCGACGATCGCCAGGTTACGTGGCGATGCAAAGTTTCTGGCCCACCCAATGATTACCAGGAGGAGCAGTAGGGTGAAGCCACCACGGAGCAGTAGGCTACGGGTCGATGGACGGTCGTAGTCACTACTAAAGGTGGGGTAGAGCAAGAAGGTGAGAATCAGGGTGAGGAGCAGGAAACTGGCGCGATAGACCTGCGTTGCGATGCCGTATTGGGTCCAGTAGAGCGCATAGATCGCCAGGGCAGCGCAGAGGATCCCGACCATCAGTTTCCAGGGGCCGAGTACCTGTCGAGTCGGTGACTCTGACTCGAACTCTTCAATAATACGACTCGCCTGCTCATCGCTAATATCAGCTTCAGGGTCACCCTGAAGCTGATCAGCAGTTGGGGTGGTGTCGGGATCGCGCTCAGTACTGTCCATCTTCCCCCTACTTACGCGAGAGATGCAGGGCCTGGGGACACAGAATAGCTTGCCCCAGGCCCTGCATCTGGTCTGCAGCGCACCTATGGTTTATAGACACCCTTTTCGGTGAAGTACTTAATTGCACCAGGGTGGAATGGTACTGGTGAGATTCTGGCGGCATTTTCCAGAGTGAACTTCTTGGCCTCTGGGTGGATCGCCTGCACTTCGGTCTGGTTATCGAACAGGGTCTTCAGGATATCGTAGACCAGTTGTTCCGACATATCGGCGTTGACGATCAGCAGATTATCAACCCCCAACCCTGGCACGTCGGCGGGCATCTTTTGGTAGGTGGTCTTGGGCAGGGTCAATGGGTAGTAGACAGGCCCGTATTTCGCCGCCAACGGCTGGACATATTCCGCCGTGGAGATGAACTTCAGGGCGGGGCCAGTCGTTGCTAGCTCGGTGACGGCAGCGGTTGGGAGGCCGCCGATCCAGAAGAAGGCGACGATCTTCTGGTCTTTCATCGCGCCCGCAGACTCCGCGACGCCAAGGTTGTCGCGCTGAATGTCGGTCTTTGGATTCAGCCCAGCCGCTTCGAGGATACGGTCGGCGGCTACCTCAGTGCTGCTCCCTGCGGAGCCAACGGAGACGCGCTTGCCTTTCATATCGGCAATGGTGTTAATTCCAGAATCAGCCAGGGCGACTACGTGGATGAAGCTCTCATACAGCACAGCGATGGTGCAGGCTGGTACTGCGCCGGTATCTTTATAGACACCGATCCCCTTCTGCGCTTCGTCGGCAGAGTCAGCCGTGGAGAGGCCAAGGTCAGAGTCACCCTTCTTGATCAGCTTCATATTATCGACTGAGCCGCCAGTAACCTCGGCGGTCGCCTCGGTATTGGGCATCTTGGAGGTGAGGATTCTGGCTATGCCCCCGCCATAGGGGAAGAAGACGCCACCTGTACCACCAGTCGTAATTACCAGCCGCTGTTTCCCACTGGCGCGGGGCTTCGTGGCCGCCGCTGCCGTGCATTGCCCTGCCGGTGGGCGGGTGAGAGCCGCGCGGCCACTCGTGGGCGTAGCCCCAGCACTGGCTGGAGTGCTACCACCAGCCGCCGTTGCAGCTGGTCTGGAGGTTGTCGGGGCGGCGCTGGCAGCAGTACTACCAGCAGCACTTGGCGCGGTGCTTGCTGGCGCACTCGATGCCGCTGTTGAAGCCGATGGGGCTGGCACGGCGGTTGTTGCCGTGGTGCCGCAGGCGACGAGGGCGATGAGCGCGAAAATCGTCAGGAATAGATAGGTGAATGGTTGCCGCCGCTTGCGGCGTGAAGCGATCGGAATTCCAGCCATGCGAAGATACCTCCTCCTGATCCTGCATTACCCGCAGGGGTACTGGCGGTAGCCTTGCCAATATTCTGGCTACCAAAATGATCGAGCGCCTACCACCCTCCCTAAATACAATAGGCCAATGGCAAGAATCGCACACACGAGATATATATTGATCAACCATGATCAAGGTCTGTTGAGGTAGGCGTATTGTAGACCAAATTGATGTACACGACAAGCACATTAGGTTGCCCGACTATCCACGATTGGTCGAGGGGCTGGGCCCTTTCCTCAGCGGTCGATGGGGATGGTTTCTCCAGGTTGGGCGATGATGATCTGTACTGCTGGCGCGAGTTGGGCGGCAAAGCGGGCGAACTGATGGGGTGGTTTGGTCAGAAACTCAGCATTTCGCAAACGGATGCCCATCGGGTAGAGTGTCCCCCAATGAATGGGGATAGCGAGGCGCGGTTGCAGGAGTTGCAGGGCTTCTGCCGCTCGCTCTGGATGCAAGTGCCCTGGCCCTAACGTTGGCCCCCATCCCCAGACGGGGATCAGGGCAGTGTCAAGATCGGGGCTAAGGGTTGTCATTTCTGGAAAGAGATCGGTATCCCCAGGAAAATAGATACGCTGTTGTTCACCGATCAAGTAGCCAATCGCCGCCGTCGTTGGCCCCAGTGGTGGCCGGAACCCCGAGTGTGCTGCGGGAGTGGCCGTAATTGGTAATGCGCCAACCTGCACCCTGTCGCCCGGAGCCAGTTCTTCGAGCTGGTGAAAGCCCTGCCGCTTGAGCAATGTGCCTGCTCCGGCTGGAACCAGCAGCCGGGTGCTGGTGGAGAGCCGCCGCAAAGAGGGAAGATCAAAATGATCGAGGTGCAAATGCGACAGGAGGATTGCATCAAGATTGGCGGTCCAGTCACCGATTGCGAGCGGCCAGCGTCGTCGCAAATGGGCGACCCGATTACGGAGAATCGGATCGGTAAGCAGGCGATAGCCTGCTACTTCGATCAACGTCGTTGCGTGGCCGATATAGGTAATCTGTGCTGCTGTCACACGACAATCCCCCTAGCTGTGGTTGGAGTGTAGCAAAGAATATGGTAGTTGGTACGCCGCACTTACAACAGTGGTGAGGCGAGGCGATAGAACGAATCGACCAGCCGCTGCCCAATTGGCGCGCGACGATAGGCTGCGAGCGACCACTCGTCGCAGTGTGCGAGATCAGTGTGAAATTGCTGATCCAACTCTTTCGCTTTCTCTGTATCGTAGATCACGGCCATCGTTTCATAGTTGATACTAAACGAGCGAATATCCATGTTGGCAGTGCCAATGGCGATCATTGCATCATCAATGTTTAGCGTTTTGGGGTGAAAATAGGCATCACGATAGAGATAGATTTTGGCGCCAGCTTCAGCCACCTGCTGAAAGTAGGTGTGTGCAGCACGATAGGCGACTTGGTAGGTCGCCCCGCGCGGCGTGAACATCAGTTGCACGTCGACCCCTGCCAGGGCTGCCGCGCGCAGTGCTTCAAGAATACTCTCATCAGGGATGAAGAACGGCGATTGCAAATGAATCTTCTTCTCGGCAGAGGAAATCATCAGGAAATAGAGCTGGCGGATTGCCTGCCACTTGGAGTCTGGGCCGCCCTGCGTAATCTGCACAGGCAGAAATTGCTGGACGTTTGTTGGTGGATAATAGCTTCTCCCCACTACTTCCTGCCCGGTTGTATTGAACCAGCTTACGACAAAGCTGACCTGTAGCCCCTGGGTTGCCTCACCAACGATACGCAGATGGGTATCGCGCCAGGCGGGAAAGGCCGTTGGCTGCATTTGCTCCTTGTCCAGGTTGAGGCCGCCAACGTAGCCAATCTCGCCATCAATGACGGCGATCTTGCGATGGCTGCGATAATTAATACTGTGTAACTTGGTGAACGAGCGGTAATCAAGATAAGGGTAAATTTCGATCCCATGCTGCTTGAGCGCGTTGAGATAGTCCCGGCTGAGCGCGCCACCAGAGGCATCATAGAGGCAACGCACTTCGACACCCGCCTGTGCGCGTTCGATCAAGACCTCCTTGATCTGATTGGTGAACTCGTCTTCAGTCCAGATATAGTAATTGAGATGAATATGGTGTTTGGCTTCCCGTAGATCAGCCAACAGGCGTGGGTATTTCTCGGTGGCGTCTTGCAAGATCGCTACTTCGTTATAGCCAGTCAGGATTGAGTTGCTACTGTTTGTGGCGCGGTGCAGCATCCGTTCATAATAGGAAGCTGGTTTTTCCTGCGCCACCTGTTGCACACAGGCCTGTTGCTTTTCCAGTACTGGTCGTAAGTCCCTGAGTAAGGCACTGCCAAGTTCCTGGCGGGCAAGTTGATTCTCGCGACTGAAAGCGTGCCAACCACGACCAGCAAACCGATAGAGCAACAAGCCGCCACCAGGGAAGATGAGAAAGAGAAAGAGCCAGGCAAACGTTGATTGTGGGCTGCGGTTTTCCAGCACCAGGTAGAGGGCAGAAATCACGCTATAGAGGATGATCAGGGCAAAGATCGGGAGGATAACCTCTTTGCGAATGAGCAATTGGGTGATCGTCTCCCAGGTCACCAGCGCTGCCATCGGCTATATTCCTCTACCCATGCTACCCACTGCGGATTACTGCGCCAGAGCCAAGCCATCGCGACGTGGATCAGCCCCACCATAGCGCGCCCCAGTCTCTGGATCGATCATGATGCCCTGACCACCACCAACTGACCAAGACCAATCTTCAATCGTCTTGACGCCATGTCCAATCGCGGCTAGGTCGCTCCGCACATCGGCTGGAAAGCGCCCTTCCAGATGTAGTTCAGTGCCAGCGTAGACGCGGAAGCGGGGTGCTTCGATGGCGGCCTGAATACTGTAGCCATAGTCAAGCACATTACTGATCATTTGCGGGGTGGTTTGTAGAATACCGAATGAGCCAGGAGTGCCGATCATCATCAGCAGGCGTTTGTCGGGTGTGTAGACGGCGGCGGGGGCCATGCACATTTCAATCTTCTTGTGTGGGGCGATCACGTTTGGACTATCGAACTCTAGATCGAACCAGTAGTTGAGATTATTCAGCAGAATCCCTGTGTCGCCGGCCACCATGCCAGAACCAAAGACCGCGCCGAGGCTTTGGGTGACGGAGACAGCATTACCGGCTGCGTCGACGACATCAAAGTGGGTAGTGTTTTCATGGTCGTCGTGGCGTGGCACGCCCGCTTGCACAAACTCCGGGCCGGAGCGCCCGCCGTAGCGCTCGCCTTCTGAGAGGCCGACAAAGGCGGGGCGAATCTCGTAGCGGCGGCGGGCCGCATAGCTTTTGGAGATCAGCCCTTCGATTGGAATATCTGGCATGGTGGTATAGACGATCCGATCAGCAATCGCCAGCTTGAACGCTTCGACTGTCAGGTGGATCGTCGCCGCACTATTCTGCCCACTCGCCGCCAGGTCGAAGCCTTCCAGAAGATTCAGGCTCTCCAGGTACTGAAAGCCACTGCATGGTGGGGCGACTGTACAGATCTGATACCCGCGGTAGGTGATCCCAATGGGACTTTGCCATTCTGGCGCAAAGTCAGCAAAGTCGCGCCCAGTCAGCAAGCCATCGGCATCGCGCACCGCCGCCAGCACGCGTTCCCCAATGTCGCCACTGTAGAACGCCGCCGCGCCGCCTGTAGCGAGGGCCTGATATGTAGCGGCCAGTTGCGGCTGGCAAATAATTGCGCCTGCTTGGGGCGGAGTATTGTCGGGGAAGAAGATCGCCCTCGCCGCAGGGCTGAGCTTCTGCGCCCCCATGCCGAAAAAAGTGGCCCCTTTCTCCGTGAGCGGAAAGCCCTCGGTAGCATAGGCAATTGCCGGGGCGAAGATCTGTTCCAGGGGCAGCGAACCGAACCGTTCGTGAGCGGCCAGCCATCCGCCCGGAGCCCCAGGAACGAGCGGGGCTTTCGCCCCAGACTCTTTCTCGTCGGAGTCGGCGAAAGCCGCAGGGGTAGCTGCATATGGACTGCGCCCAACATAGTCGAGGACGGAGAGTTGATTGTCAGCGGCGTGGTGGATCAACATATAGCCATCGCCACCCAGCCCCGACATATATGGCTCAACGACATTGAGGGCGGCAGCGACGGCAACTGCGGCGTCGATAGCGTTGCCGCCCGCCTGAAGGGTATGGACTCCTGCCTGCGATGCCAGGGGATGGGCAGAGGCCACCATCCCCTGGCTGCCAGTTGGCATTTGGCGCGTTGTTGGCCCGAAGTTTTTCCAGGGCATAAGTGCGATCTTCCTTTCTGCTTGGTTGGGCAGGATTAGGTGGCCCTAATCTCTTTCTTGGGCTAATAGGGCTTCAAGTTGCGCCTGAACATCCGGCCATTCGTCGTCGAGGATCCGAAACCAGGCGGTATCGCGGTTGCGTCCTTTGACGATGAGGTGTGCCTGTTGGATTCCTTCAAACTTAAACCCCATCCGCATTGCCGCTTTGCGGGAGCGAAGATTGAGGTCATCGCATTTCCATTCGATCCGCCGATACCCCAGGGCAAAGGCGTGTTTCAACATCAGGTAAGTCGCTTCAAGATTGGCATTGGTGCGTTGGGCTAGTGGCGAATACCAGATTCCGCCAATCTCGACTTTCAGATGCTCAGGGAAATTATTCAGGTAGGTGACGATCCCAATGGGACTGCCAGTAGCGCGGTCACGAACACAAAGGGCGAGGCCATTCGGCATCGTCACTTGCGATTGGAGATAGTCGATCATTGTCGCTTCATCAGCAAAGGGGCCGTAGGGCATGAATCGCCAAATCTGCTCCTCTGCGTCATAGGCTTCAATCTTGCGCTCACCAATCGCTGCGGCGAGACCGTTGGAAATAGTATGGAGGGCTTTGGCATCGCGTTTGACATCTAATGGCACCAACTCGATCACTGTGCCAGTGAGCGTAACTGGCGCCATTTTGCGCGGGAGCGCCGTCGTTTGTGCCAGCATCGCTGCCTTCAGTGAGGCACCCGGTTGAGGAATTGGCATCGTATTCGTCCTCCTTAGGATCAATGCTGATAGAGTGGCAATCTATCTCTATTATCGCACGACCTACTTACTGTGGTTGTGTGCGCGGCGGATTGGGGGGTAGCGCTAGAGTAGCCGATTCCTCAGCAGGTTCGGTGTGCAGCAGGACTGCCCGCAATGCGGGTAGCGCGTTGTAGAGGTTGTGTTCGATCACGGCGGCCTGGTCGTGTACCTCAGC
Source organism: Chloroflexia bacterium (assembly GCA_039810045.1). Taxonomy (GTDB): domain Bacteria; phylum Chloroflexota; class Chloroflexia; order Thermomicrobiales; family CADCWN01; genus CADCWN01. The sequence goes on along the minus strand of JBDHWF010000114.1, from coordinate 1,467 downwards.
AACAGTAAGACTGCCGGGGAAGGAACAGTGGATCACGAGTTCGATCGTTCCTGGCTGCGCGGTGGGCTGATAAATCTTCACTTCGTGGCACGCCCCTGCCCCCGCCACACTATCGGCAATATCGCGCACTCGCGCTACTAATTCAGCTTGCTGGGTCGTCACATCGACCTGCCGTTCAATCGCGCTATCGAGGGCTTCAAGGTGGGTATTCAGGCGGCCAATGTCGGGGTGGGCCACCCGCACTGTACGTTCTAGTTCAGTGGTCAGTTGGTGTGCAGCAGCGAGTGTAAGGGTAGGATCGATTTCCACGTGAAGATCCGCATCCAGGCGTTCGTCAATGGCCCGAAGGCGAATTGCGTGAGCGCGCATGTCGTGGCGGCGAGCTGCGGCCCGTACGGCATCATCGGGCGTTTCGTCGGGAGCCGCGATCGGTTCCATATGCACCACAATATCGGCTTCGTCGCGGCCAAGGGCAATATGCACTGCCTGTTCCACGGCTTCACTGACTTCGTGGGCTTCGGCAAAGGATGCGGCCCGGGACACGCCAATGACGACATCGGCGAAGACTACTGCACCCGCTCGCCGCAGGCGCACGCGGCGACAATCGACCACGCCAGGGACTGCCTCAATGGCACTCGTCACCAGCGCGGCAGTTTCGCCAGGCGCCCGATCCAGCAGGGCATCAACTGTTTCGCGGAGGAGTTGCCCGGTCACGAAGATCACGATTCCAGCGACGCCCAGCGCGGCCAGAGCATCGGCCTTCGGAAGCCAACCGCCAAAGGTTACGCCGAATCGTTCGCCCAGCCAGATTGCCGCTAACCCACCAATAACAACACACGAACTCCAGATATCGGTGCGAAAGTGCAGGGCATCGGCAGCCAGGGCCTGGCTTTTGTGTTTCTGGGCCATATTCGCGAGGTTACGCGACCGACCAACATCGATGATGATCGAGATCAGCATCACCAGGAAGGCCCAGATGGATGCTTCGACATGAACTTCGGTAAAGAATAGGCGCCGGATTGACTCATAGATAATCCAGGCAGCCGTGAGCAGCAGTAAGCCCGCTTCGACGAATGCCGAGAGATTTTCGACGCGGTTATGCCCGTAACGATGCTCGGGGTCAGGCGGCTGTCCAGAGAGTCGCACGGCAGCGAAGGTGAGTACAGCGGCAACGAGGTCGAGGGCAGAATGCAATGCTTCGGCCAGGATTCCGAGGCTGCCGGTAAGCACCCCAACCACGATTTTCATTGTGGTCAGAATCACAGCGGCGATCACTGAGGCGAGCGCGGCACGGCCTTTTTCGCGTTGCGCTACCTGCTCTTGATCATCCTGTTTTTGCTGTACAGAAAACTCTTCAGGCATCAATCACCTTGATTTGCAACTGGTCATGGTCGCTCAACTGGCACTGTGACCAGGCACCATCCAGGGAACAGGACAATCGTGCGGGCAAAGATCATGACTGGCCTG
>JBDHWF010000113.1:0-12310 GCA_039810045.1 Chloroflexia bacterium | reverse complement strand
CCCGATGGTTGCCCCCACATCATTCCGGGTGGGCGTTGCGAGGCGGGAGAAACGCCAGAGGCGACCGTGCGGCGTGAAGTGCTGGAGGAGACTGGCTGGGCGCTTGGGCCATTACAGGAGCTTGGTTTTGTCCATCTCCATAACCTTGGCCCGAATCGGCCTGGGAATCCGTATCCATATCCAGATGTCTTTCAGGTGATTTATTTTGCGGTGGCTCAGGCATATCACCCTGAGGCGTTGGTCGTTGATGAGTGGGTCGTTTCGTCAGCTTGGCAGCCGTTGGCGACGGTGCAACAGTTGCCGCTGCGGGCGGGGGAACTGGCGCTCCTGCACGCGGCGTTGACGCGCTATCCCGATTGATTCTGCGTTACTATTGCGGCAAACTGCACCTTGATCTGATGGTGATTACCCCGAGTGCTGTAAGGAGAGAAGATGGAACTGTTGACGTTACCAGAGAGTTCAGCCGCGTTCGCTGATGCTGCCTGGGCGGATCTTGCGCCGTATTACGAAACGTTGGCGACCTGCCCGCTGGATCGGGTGAATGTGGAAGAGTGGTTGCAAACTTGGTCGGAACTTGATGCCCTGATCTACGAGGCCGCGGCGCGGGCGTCGGTCGATTACACCGTTGACACGACCGACGCGACGAAGGAAGCGCGCGATCTGCGCTTTTCCAGTGAGATCGGCCCCCAGCAGGAGGAGCAGCGGGTGCGGCTGGCTGGTCGCCTGCTCGACCTTGGCTACGAGCGGCCAGGGCTGGAGACGACCGTGCAGCGGTTCCGCAATAAGCGGGAACTGTTCCGCGAGGCGAATGTGGCGCTGGAGACGGAAGAACAGAAGCTCAACTCGCAGTATCAGAAGATTACGGGCGGGATGACGGCGGAATGGGAGGGTGAGCGGAAGCCGCTGCCGCAACTCGCCCCATTCCTGCAAAACCCCGACCGCACTATTCGCGAGCGGGCGTTTCGCGCTATGTTGCAGCCATATATCGATGCCCACGATGAGCTAGCGGCACTGTTCGATCAGCAATTCGCCCTGCGGCAGCAGATCGCCGAGAATGCCGGGTTTGCCAATTATCGTGACTACGCGCATCAGCAGAAAGATCGGTTTGACTATACCCCAGCTGACTGCGAAGCGTTTGCCGCAGCGGTGGCAGAAGCGGTGGTGCCAGCCGTGCAACGTCGTCTGGAACGGCGGAAGGCGGCGCTGGGGCTGACGCAACTGCGCCCCTGGGATCTGGGCAACGACTTGCAAGGGCGACCAGCGTTGCGCCCGTTTCAGGAGGTCAGCGGGCTGATCGACCCAGCAGCGCAGATCTTCACCCAGCTTGACCCGACCCTGGGCGGCTATTTCCGCACGATGGTTGATGAACAGTTGCTTGATCTCGATAGTCGGTTGGGGAAAGCACCGGGCGGTTATTGCACGGCGTTTCCGAAGATTGACCGACCGTTCATCTTTATGAATGCGGCGGGGACGGCAGGTGATGTCAACACGTTGTTACATGAAGCGGGCCATGCCTTCCACGTCTTTGCCTCGCAGGAGTTGCCCCTGATCTTTCAACGTGATATTGGGATGGAGATCGCCGAAGTCGCTTCCATGTCGATGGAACTGTTGACTGCGCCGTACCTTGGGCGCGAGCAAGGTGGCTATTACGATGATGAGGACTTGCGGCGCACGCGTATCGAGCATCTGGAAGGGATTCTGGCAATTCTGCCGCATATCGCCTCGGTCGATGCCTTCCAGCAGTGGGTCTACACCAGCGGACAGGGTGGGGATGCCGCCGCGCGTGATGCGGCGTGGCAACGGATTCGCGGGCAATTTGAGGCGGGCGTCGATTGGACGGGGCTAGAAGATTTCCTGGTGGCGCGGTGGTATCGGCAACTGCATATCTTCCTGGTGCCGTTCTACTATATCGAATACGGGATCGCCCAGCTTGGCGCATTGCAGGTCTGGCGGAATAGCCTGCGCGACCCACAACAGGCGCTCAGTGCCTATCGGCGGGCTTTGGCCCTGGGGGGCAGTGTGCCGTTGCCCGACCTCTTTGCCGCAGCGGGCGCGCGGCTAGCCTTCGACACGGCGACGATCCAGGAACTGGTGGGGCTGGTGGAGGAACAGTTGGCGGTGTTAGAAGCCTGAGCAAACTGCTGGGGCCGGATGAATATACCGATCTGGCCCCAGCACGATCATTGATCAGGGGTCAACTGGTGGCGGTGTTCGTGGCGGTCGGCTTCGTCGGCGCGGTCGTCGCGGGCCACGCGCCCGCGCTGATAGGCTTCCTGGAGCGCGTGCAGCATCGTTTCGCGACGGTCATAGAGCCGTTTCAGCGGGCGCGGGGCGCGCGTGCCGAGGGCATAGGCGGTCAGCAGGGGCAGTGCGACCGTCGAATCGACATAACAGACAACGGAGTCGTTGAGTTGGTCGGGGTCGATCTTTCCCCAACTGACGGCTTCGCTGGGCGTTGCGCCAGAGAGTCCGCCAGTGTCGGGGCGGGCATCGGTCACTTGCAGAAAGTAGTCGTGTCCGCGCTCGTCAATCCCCAGCACTTCCTGAATGTGCGGCTCAGTTTGCAGGATGAAGTTTTTGGGCGAGCCGCCGCCCAGGATGCAGACCGCGCTCTTGCCGCCCGCTTGTTTGGCCGCGAGGACGAGCGCAGCGGTTTCGTTGACATCGGTGCTGGGGTCGAGGCGGAGTTGTGAACCATCAAGGGCTAGCGCGGCGACATTCATCCCAATCGAGCTATCACCGGGCGATGAGGTGTAGATTGGCACGCCGCAGCGGTAGGCGGTCGCCAGCAGGGAGCGGGCTTCGCCACCGAGCAGTCGTTCGCGTTCAGCCAGATATTTGCCGACTAGGTGATGAAACTCTGCCGTCCCCATCGGGTGATTGAACTCTGACGAGGCGATTAGTTCGCGGTAGAAGGCATCGGTCGAGAGCAGTACATCGTAGTGAAAGAAAATGTCGTAGATCCGAATGACACTTTCATCGCGCAAGCTGGTGTCGTCGATCTCCGCGCTTCCTTCGCGCAACGGCATTGCCAGCCCGAAGTGCGTGTCGTGATACAGATTGGCGCCAGTGGACACGATCCAGTCGATGAACCCTGCTTCGATCAGCGGAATCAGCGCAGCGAGGCCGAGACCAGCGGGGGTGAGGGCTCCCGCTAGCGTGACGCCAACGGTCACCTCTGGTTCGAGCATCCGGCGGGCGTAGAGGTGGCACGCTTCGCGCAGTTTCCGCCCGTTATAGGCCATGAAGGCCTGATCGATCAGCTCGACGGCAGAGATCCCCGCCTGAATCGAGGCGGGCAGGATGCGCCTGCCTGAGAGAAATGCGCTTTCGCGATGATTGCTCTGGTGCCCGCCCATTATGCTCCTTCTCCCGCAATTCGCGGCTGCATGGTCGCAACAGCTTGTGTCTCAGATCGTCCAATGATCAGCAGCAGCGGCGTCGATCTGCTTGATTTCGCTGGTCAGGCGGCGCAGTTGGACGTCATCGAGTGGCTCATCGGGGTTTTGTGGGTCGTAGTGTGGCACGACGAAGCGTGCCCAGACGCGCAAGATGCGGAGGAACTGGCTGAACGATGAGGCGACGAGGTGTGGCCCCCAGGTGCCAGTGCCGTGCATCGCCATCCAGATTGGCCCTTCGCCATCGGGGCGCATCTTGGTCGTGTCAACGAAATAGGGGTCGCCATTGTCGGTGGCGAGGACGATCCAGGAACGCCGCCAGCCGTGCGGGGCAACAAAGCTCTCATCACCGATTTTCGCGCCACGAAAGCCGACCTGCGCCTGATCGAGTTCGGCAGCGGTAGCGATCTCCAGTTGCTGAAATGGGCCGGGGAAGATCGTGATTCCTTCGCTGCCCAGGGCTTCCAGAAAGGCGCGGTAGATCGGGGGCAGCTGGTAGCGCTTGACTGCTGCATCGAGCGTTGCGGCTGGCACTGGCGCGATCGTTGGCGGTGTGGCCGCTTCCGCTGATTCAGAGTCGTTACGGTGTTGCTGCTGCCATAATTCTGTGCGGAGTTCTTGCAGCAGCGTGGCAATGGTCGTGTGCGGCCCTGGCGGGTTCGCCGCCGCTGGATTTTGTGCGGTGTGGCTAAGGGGTTGTCCGTTCATTGGTCTTCTGTCCTGTGACTACAGTCGGCTCGCTGGTCGCGTAGCCGATCAGTGAATAGGCCAGTTTAGCGGCGGCAAAGGCACACGATTCTGGCCCTTCGGCAGGAGCAAGTTCGACAATATCGGCTCCGACGACCTGCCGATTGGCGCAGGCAAGTTGGAGCAGACTGGTCACTTCCCACCAATCAAGGCCGCCCGGTTCGGGGGTGCCGACCGCCTCCATCAATGATGGATCAAAGACATCGAGATCGACAGTGATATAGATTGTTGGCGGCAACGATTGCACAATCTCTTGCCATAGTGCGGCAAGCTGTGCTGGCTGATAGCGCACCCGCGCAATCTGCGCGGCAGAAACTGTCAGCATTGGTACAGGCGGTGCTTCACGGCGGAAAGCTGCTTCTTCAGACGAGAGGCTGCGAATCCCGACCGAGGTGAGCGGACAGCCCAGGTCGATGACGCGGCGCATCGCGCAGGCGTGGCTGTGGGGGGTGCCGTGATATTCGTCGCGTAGATCGGCGTGGGCGTCCAGGTGCAAGACGCCCAGATCGGGATAGCGGGCTTTGCAGGCCGCCACCGCCCCACTAGTTAATGAGTGTTCGCCACCCAGGAGAAATGGAAACTTGTTGTCGTTCAGAATGGTAATGGTCGCTTTGCGCACCCGTTCGACCATTGCGGCGGGCGAGTTGAAGGCTGGTTCAAGGGGGTCGGACGTATGAATGCCGACCTCAGCCGGTTCGCGGTCGAGGTCGGCATCGTACAATTCGATCTGGCTCGAGGCGTCGATGATGGCGCGGGCACCGTCCCGTGTGCCAGCCCGGTAGGATGTCGTGGCATCGTACGGGACAGGTAACAGCACCACCCTGGCAGCATCATAGCTGCTGAGTTCGGGTGGTAGCCCCAGGAAGGTACGGGGCGGGCCGAAAAGCATCGTTGCCCTTAGTCTGCGACGAAGGCGAGTTCAGGCTGGCCGATCCGCTCGACGTGCCATTCGTCGCTGGCTTGTTCAGCCACGCGATGGACGACTGCGGCGGCCATGTCGGTGATTCCAAAGAGGTCGGAGATGGTGGAGCGCACCATTTCGACATCGAACGCTTTACAACTGAAGACATCCATATGGAACCGTTTGTGTTCCGCGAAGGTATGAATGCTGATGTGACTCTCGGCGATGATGACGACTCCCGTCACGCCCCAGTCTTCCGGTTTTACGCCGCTATAGCGAAAGACGTACGGGGGCGCGATTTTGGTCATGCCGATACGTTCGGGCAACGTATCGAGTAAGTCGAAGATGGCGGTCACGTCGCCAAGACGCTGACCATCGGCAACAAACGCATCGACTACGAGGTGCTGCATCTGCATTTTTTCGTTATGATTACCTCCACGGTCACCCCGTACTGGTCCTACCAGGGGGCGACTTACGCCGGTTCCACGACACCAGCCACAGACAAAGAAGGTGTTAGCACAGCGCTTGCTCTGCCAACACACAAGAGCGGAGTATAGCAGTTGCCGCCCGTTTTGTAAAGCAGTTTAGGGCGGTTTTTTTCGTTCTTTATCCTGGATCAGGCCAGCCAGCGAGTGAGGATGAAAGCAATATGTTGTTATCTGTTTTTCAGAGTGGTGGTGCAACGGCGCTGGACCTGCTGATCTGGTAGCAAGGAGTAGATGGAATGTCGGCTTCAGGGGTCATTGTCGCGGTTGTGCGCGATCTCTTCTTTGCCGTGCGGATTCGGGAGACGCTGGGGCCGCGTGGATACACGGTGACGGTGGCGCGGTCGGCAGAGGCAGTGGCGCAGGCGCTGGCTGAGCAGGATGCGCCCCCGGTGTTGTTGATCGTCGATCTGGCGTTCGCGGCGATTGCTCCCGTTGACCTGATCGCCAGTGTTCGCCGCGATCCCGCACACCACAATCTGCCAATTCTGGCCTTCGGCTCGCACCTTGATCACGCTGCCCGCGCGGCGGCCAAAGCAGCCGGCGCGACGCGGGTGATTGCGAATTCGCAGCTAGCGGCTTCGTTGCCGGATTTGGTCGCTCGTTTGGTGCAGCCCACCACAGGGTAATGCTGGTTCTCGCCCTGCTGCGTGCTACAATCGGGCCAGTGTGGCAGCTGGGGAGGGGTGAGCATGGGGCAAGTAGCAGACGAACAGCAGGCAGCGGCGGGCGCGATTCGCACGGCGCTGCATCATTATACGGTAGGGATAGGTGCTGCCCGCACGGATGATGAGTTGCTAGCCTTGCGTGACAGTTTGCTCGATTGGCAGCTAGAAAGTCGGCAACTGCTGACCACGATTGAGGAGCGACTAGGGGCGTTCGCTGGCGATGATAGCCCTGCGGCGCTCGCCGCCGAAGCTGAGGCCTTGATCGAGCAGATCGAAGGGCTGCAAGATGCCTGGGAGAGTCGGGTCGATCTGCTGCTTGATAGTGGGTACGACCCTGATCAACTGATCGACTATTTCACCGCCCTGCTGGCGCGGCCCGACCGCGCGCAACTGCTGGCTGATCTCTTTCTCGGCTTACCTGCCGATATGGATCAGGCGGCGGAGTTTCTGGAATATGCCAAGCGGTATTTACTCTCGCTGGCGTTGCCCCCACCACGGCGATAGGGCAGCGCGATGAGTGCCGCCGCGAACAATGTCCCCACCACGAAACAGCCTCTGCTGATTGGCGAGCGGGTGCAATTGGTGCCAGTGCGGGAAGATGCGGTGCCGCTCTATCAGCGCTGGCTGAACGACCTGGCAATGCAGCGGACGCTCGGCGGCGTGCCAGCGCCATACACGTTGGAGCAGGAGCAACGTCGCTATCACGACTTGCTGGCTGCGCCTGATAGTCTGCAACTGATGATTACGCTGCGGCAAACGGGCCAGCCAATCGGGATCATTGAGCTACAGGAGATCGATCAGCGCAATGGCACCGCGACCCTGGTGATCTTTATTGGCGAAGCAGCGCAGCGTGGAGCGGGCTACGGGACTGCCGCAATCCGGCTGATCCTTGACTACGGTTTCACGGCGTTGGGCTTGCAGTCGGTTGGGTTGACGGTGGTAGCGTTTCACGTTGCCGCAGTGCGGGCTTACGAACGGGCTGGCTTTCGGATCTGCGGGCGACGGCGGGCCTGTCGGCTGGTGGCTGGGCAACTGTGGGATGATCTGCTGATGGAAGTGCTGGCAACTGACCTGAGAGCAAACCAGGAAGGGGCTGAGGGATGACGCACGGAAGTTTTCAGCGACCAGAGATTGCCGCCGAATATGCCCGCGCGAAGCTCTTTGCGGCGGGTGCAGACCTCGCCTGGATGGTTGAAGCGGCGGCGTTGCGCGGGCAGGAATACGTCCTCGATCTCGGCACTGCTGCGGGGCATACCGCGCTCGCCCTCGCCCCCAATGCTCGCCTGACGGTGGGCCTGGATCCCGCCGCCGCGATGCTGCGGCAGGCCCAGCAGTTAGCCGCCGGGCGCACACTTGGGCCGCTTGCGTGGGTACAGGCGGTTTCCGACCCGCTTCCGTTTGCGGCAGGTGCATTCGATCTGGTGACTTGTCGGCTAGCTGCCCATCATTTCCCCGATCTGCCCGGGGCGCTCTACGAGATCGAGCGGGTTTTGCGGCCCGGTGGGCGCTTGCTGGTGGTCGACACGATTGCGCCAGAAGATCCCACGCTCGATGCGTTTATCAATGAGGTTGAGGTTGTGCGCGATCCCACGCACGCGCACAATTACCGCCTCAGCGAGTGGGCGGCGTCCTGTCAGAAGCTGGGGCTGCACTACGCCCTGTTGCGGCAGTGGCGCTTGCCGCTCGATTTTGCCGATTGGACGAAGCGCATTGGTGCGACACCAGCAGCGATCACGCGCCTGGAAGCGCTCTTTGATCAGGCATCACCAGAAGCGGTAGCTGCATTCGCGATCACGCTAGCTCCAACGCGCGCATTCCAGTTGCACGTGGCGCTTTTTGTGGCGACAAAGCCGCCACTGTAGTCGATAGTGCCGCTTATTCTGCCAGAAAGCCATAGTCAGCGTTATTGAACATCCGTAGCCAGAGGCCCAGATTCGCTGTGTCTGTAATAGCAAATGGCAGCATGACCGTTGCGCCACTGGGCTGCGCGGCTACCTCAGGAGTGCCTACGATGGCGCGGTTACGCAGTGGCTCGTTGCTGCTGCGGAGTCGATAGCTGCTCGCCCGTTGCTGCACGATTGGCGCGGCGGCGTTCGCCGTAGCGAGATCGTGAAAGAGCAGGACGACCACCATGGTGTGGGTGATGCCGTCATCGCGCAGGCCAAACCCAGCCAGACGATAGGCTGGCAGGCGGGGATTGCTGGGGGCGGCAGTCGGAAATCCGACTGGGGTGCGCTGTGGCCCTGGTGCTGGGTGAAAAATGGTGTCTGGTGGGACGATCTGCGCCCCTACCACAGGGCCAAGCGCAGTGGCAATGGCGGCATAATCGGGGTCTTGCCCGAAGTTTGGGATCCGGCCAGCCTGGGCATCGATTCCGGCCTCAATCAGGCTGCTGAACCCACTGAAGGTCAGGGTGCCTTCAGCGAGGACGACGCGATTGAAGTTGGCGAACGTGAGCTTCGATAGCGGTTGATTGAGGTTGAACTGGCCATCCTCACCGTAGGCCAGGATGGTTGCACCGCCATAGCTGCGCGGCTGATGTTCGGCGCGGGCCATCGCCGCTGTGATCTCGGCCTGATCAAAGCGCCCCCACATCTGGGTAAAAAGTTGCGGCGGGCTGCCAGCCTGAATCGTGCGCTCCACCTGCCAGAAGTCGAATCCTGTGGCCTCGCGCCATTGGGGGTTCATGGCGTAGGTGAGCCCTGATTGATTCGGTAGAGGGACGCTGGCTGTTACGTTCGTGAGGATGGCGGTGGCCTCTGGCAAGCTCTCGAACGCTTCAGCCGACGTGGCCTTTTCCAGGCCATAATTGCGCTTTTGGCGTTCAATGTCGGCAAACGCGATCCCTGTTTGCCCCGGTAATTGATCGTGGCGTGGCATCACGGCGAGGGCCTGGAGTAGGGGGCTACTGCCAGTGGCGGTGATCGGCGTGGCTCCCGCGCTGGTGGCCGTGGCTCCCCCACGGGTAGCTGTCGCCCCTGTGCTGGTTGACGGCGTGGCGCGGGTGGGTGTCGCTGCCTGGGTAGCCACGCCCGCTGCGCTGGGGGTGGCTGCGACGGGGTTGCTTGGTGCCGTGCTTGGCGGGGCCGTGGTGGCCGGGCTATTGGTTGGTGTGGGCGTGGTGGTGCCACAGGCGGCGAAGAACGTAGTCATTCCTGTGCCCAGTAGGCTGCAAAGCAACGTTCGACGGGTGAGCGATTTGTTGCTGTGCATTGATCCCTCGCAAGATAGTTGGTGTGCAGGTTTCATTTTCTCTTAACGTTGTGCTGACTAGAAATATCCCGCGGCGCTGGGAGCAGGGAGCAGGATGCGGTCGCTTACTCCGCGCTGGTGAGGATCAGCCCCTGGTGGTCAATCGCCAGCGGCAACGTTTCGCCGGGGATACCGAGCGCGGCGGCGGTATCACGCATTGCGGCGAATACTGGAGCCGTGGTTTGCCCATCGCAGAGGGCCAGGAAGGTCGATCCTGCCCCGCTGAGCGCAGCCCCGAACGCGCCAGCTTCGCGGGCGGCATCGAGCAAGGGGGTGTGTGGCACGGCTGGCAAGCGGTATGGTTGGTGCAGGCGATCATCCATCGCCACGCGGAGGTCGGCGGCGCGTCCTTCGCGCAGGGCATCGACCAACAGGGCGGTGCGGGCGATATTGAAGACGGCGTCGGTGTGTGGAATCTGGGCGGGCAAGACGGCCCGCGCCGCTTTGGTGCTGGATGAGCGCTCGGGAATGAAGACCACTGCGCTGAGTTGGGGGGCGATCGGTAATGAGCGGGCCTGAATCGCGCGTCCTTCGCCCCACACAACAACCAGACCGCCAAAGAGGGCGGCAGCGACATTATCGCCGTGTCCCTCCATCGCCACGGCCAGTGGCAGCAGGCGGGCTGGCGAATAATCGTGGCCGAGTGCGGCGGCCCCCAGGGCCAGTCCGGCGACGACGGCGGCGGCAGAGCCGCCCAGCCCGCGGGCTACTGGCAGGCGATTATCGACGGTGAGGGCGTATGGCGGCAGCGTGCGGCCAACGAGGATGAGATATTGCAGGATGCCTTCTTCCACAAGGTTGCGCGTCCGACTGAGGATCGCTGAATCGCGGCCAATCACCTGCACGCCAGGGTTGGCGGCGTGCAGTTCGAGGGTGGCAGTGGTGCGGAGCTCGAGGGCGAGGCCGAGCGCGTCAAAGCCAGGGCCAAGATTCGCCGACGTTGCTGGGACACTCACTTCTAGCCGCATCGTTTTTTGCCATCCTTTTCGCGCTCATTGGCTCTTGATGGGCCCCCTGCCAGACCAGGCAGACCACCGGGAGGAAACTATAGCGGGTGATCGCGCTTGGTGCGAGTGAGGGCCATGCCATTGATGATGACGCGGGTTCTGGTGATAGAATGCCAGACAGAAGTAGGCGGGTATGCAGCACTGTGAACGGTGCTGATGGGGGCTGACCCCTGGAAGGTGCTTGCCTCATAGTGGCTGCAGCGGGGAGGGACCAATGCAAATACAGGATTACGTGAGTAATGAGGAACTGATTCAGGAGGCGCGGCGGAAACTCCACCAGGGGGCCTGGGATTACCTCGTCGGAGGTGCTGCCTCAGAGACGACCCTGCGCCGCAATCGGCTTGCCTTTGATCGGGTCGCTTTCCGGCCCCGGATTCTGGTCGATGTCTCCGAAATTGACCCTTCAACAACGTTCCTCGGTCAGAAGTTGCGGATTCCCGCCATCCTGGCCCCGATTGGGTCGCTGCAAGTCTTTGACCCGGCTGGGGCGATCCCCGTGACGAAAGCGGCGACCGAGTTTGGGGTGATGCACGCGGTCAGTTCGGTGACGTTGCCCAGCCTGGAGGAAACGGCAGCGGCCACTCCCACCCCGAAGATTTTCCAACTCTACGTTCATGGCGACCAGCAGTGGACTGATGAGATGATCGCCCGGATCAAGGGCGCGGGCTACACAGCGTTTGCCCTGACGGTCGATGTCTCGCACTATAGCCGCCGCGAACGCCCGATGCTGACCCGCTATCAGCGGCCAAGTCAGGCGACGGTGCCAGCCCGCAACTATCTGGGGGCGCTTACCTGGGAAGCAATGGATCGGATCAAGGAACAGGTGGGGCTGCCGTTCATGCTGAAGGGGGTACAGACGGCAGAAGATGCTGCACTTGCCGTTGAACATGGCGTCGATGTGGTTTGGGTGTCCAATCACGGGGGACGGCAGATCGACCACGCGCTGGGGAGCCTGACCACGTTGCCAGAGATTGTGCAGGCCGTGGCTGGTCGCGCCCAGATCATCGTTGATGGCGGGATTCAGCGTGGTAGCGACATCCTGAAGGCGTTGGCGATGGGGGCTGATGCCGTGGCGTTGGGGCGTTTGCAGGCGTGGGGTCTGGCTGCCGGGGGGCAGGCTGGCGTGGTGCGGATGCTGGAGATTCTGGAGGATGAACTGATCTGCGAGATGGGGCTGGTCGGCGTTGCTTCGCTCGACCAATTGACCCCGCAGCATATCTGCGAGGCCGAGCCTGTCACCCCGCCGCACGAGATGAGCAGTTGGGTCAATATGCCCGTGGGGCGGATTCTCTAAGCCCAGCCACTGCTTACGCGGGGCTTGGGGCTACGCTGGTGGCGTATTGGGGCTGCCAGGTAGCTCCAGCCCCGCGATTTGGGCGTAGAGGCGGGCGACTGACGCATCGTCGTCGCGGCCCATCCCCGCCGAGGCGGTCATCAGAAAGAGTTGGAGCGCGGTGGCGGCGACGGGCAGGGCGAAGCGTTCGCTGCGGGCCATATCCGCCACAATCCCTAGGTCTTTGGTGAAAATATCGACGGCACTGCGGGGGGTATAGTCGCCCGCCAGAATATGCGGCACCCGATTTTCGAACATCCACGAGTTGCCCGCCGAGCCAGTGATCACCTCATAGACCCGCTCAATATCGAGGCCGAGACGTTTGGCAAAAGTGATTGCTTCGCAGGCGGCGGCGATATGCACGCCAGCCAGCAGTTGATTGACGATCTTGTACGCTGCGCCAGTGCCGGGTTCGTCGCCGAGGTCGTGGAGAGTGGCGGCCATTGCGTCGAGCGCGGGCTGGGCGGCGGCGAAGGCGGCGCGCGGGCCAGCGGCGAGGATCGTCAGTTCACCATTGGC
>JBDHWF010000112.1:0-12442 GCA_039810045.1 Chloroflexia bacterium | reverse complement strand
CCAGCCGCGGCGAGCAGGGCTAAGGTGGCTGGGGCAGGGATCGGGATAATCCCATGCTGCGAACGGGTGAAGCCACGACCATCGCTGAGTGGTGAGCAATAGACCTGCTCAATGCCCAGCAGCGTCAGGCTAATAGCTGCGCCGACAATATCGACGATTGAATCGACCGCGCCGACTTCGTGAAAATGGACATCTTCAACGGCGGTGCCGTGGATCTGCGCTTCGGCAGCGGCCAGCGCCCCGAAAATCTGTAAGCTGTGGGCGAGCACTGGCGCGGGCAACTGGCCTCCATGTAAGAGGGCCTGAATCGCCCGCCAGGAGCGTTGTGGTTGTGCCACAGCGGGGTCGAGGTTCACTGTGACGCGGGTGCCACTGATCCCGTGCTGACTGACCCGTTCCGCAGTGAGATGATACCCCCGAAGATCGGACAGCCCTCGTTGCAGTGCAGTGGCAAGCTGTTCCAGCGGCAGCCCAGCATCAACGAATGCCCCCAGGGTCATATCGCCGCTAATGCCGCTCGGCGCGTCGAAATAGGCAACAGTGGTCATGGGGCTGTTGGCGTGGAACTGGCCCCACGGCGGATGGGGATGATTGGGGCTGCCGTGAGCCCTTCCTCATCAGCGCGGAGTTGCCCGCAGGCGGCGGCAATCGACACCCCGCGAGACCAACGTACGGTTGTGGCGATCCCGCCTTCCCGCAAGGTTGTGGCAAAGCGGTCGATCGCCGCGTGGCTCGGGGGCTGAAATGGCCCGGCTGCCGTGGGGTTGCAAGGGATCAGGTTGACGTGGCAGAGGAGCGGGCGCAGCTTGCAAACGAGGATTTCGGCCTGCTCAACACTATCGTTCAGGTTCGCAATCAGGATATATTCAAAGGTGATCCGGCGGTGGGTGGTGGCGATATAGCGTTGGCAGGCCACCAGAAGGGTGTCAACAGGCCAACGGCGATTCAGTGGCACCAGGGTCGAGCGCAGTTCGTCCGTTGGCGCGTGGAGCGAGATGGCCAGGTTGACGGCCTGTGGCTCAGACGCGAGACGGTCGATCCCCGGCACAATTCCGGCGGTGGAGATGGTGATTCGCCGCGCGCCAAAGTTTAGCCCGGCGGGGTCATTGATAATCCGTACGAACTTCAATGTTGGGTCATAATTCGCCAGCGGCTCACCCATACCCATCATCACGACATTCGTGAGAGTGCGCCCTACTGCTCGTGCCCGCCGCGCCAGCGTGATCACCTGGGCGACGATCTCCCCGGTTGTCAGGTTTCTTTCTAGCCCGCCAAGCCCGGTAGCGCAGAAGGTACAACGAATCGGGCAACCGATCTGGCAGGAGACGCAGGCAGTTACCCGATCCGGGTAAAACATTAGCACTGCTTCAACGTGCCGTTCATCGGCAGTGGCAAAGAGGGTTTTGACTGTTTCGCCCTCTGCCTCTTGCAGGGCGACTTCGCGCACCTGCCGATAGGGCACAAATGGCAATTCAGCCGTGAGTTGGGCGCGGAGCGCAGCGGGCAGATTCGTCATCTCTTCGTAGCTGCTGACCAACTGATGATAGGCCCAGCCGAAGATCTGTTTGGCGCGATATTTCGGCGCACCCCAACTGACTAAGGTTGCTTCGAGTTCATGCAGGGTGAGATCGTACAGGCTGCGGATTGGTGGTTTGTTCATGCTGTCCTTGCGCGGCCAATGGTCGCGCAGCACCACACTGTCGCCCATTGGAGCCAATACAGCAAGTATAAGAGGTTGGCTGCCCTGGAACAATCAGCGGCACCCTTGGCATCGCCTCACCAACCGCGATCGATCCACTCTTGCAGATGGGGGCGTTCGGTGCCGATTGTCGTGTCGTCACCGTGGCCGGGGCGCACGAGTGTTTCATCAGGGAGAACAAAGAGTTTCTCGCGAATACTGGTGATAATCTGGGCGAATCGCTGAGCGTCATTGTGGGTGGCCCCTGGCCCACCAGGGAATAGGGTGTCGCCAGCGATCAGGGTGGTGTCAACGTGGAAACAGACACTGCCAGGAGTGTGTCCAGGGGTGTGCATCATCTGAAGACTGCTGGATCCTATCTCGTATCTATCGCCATCGGTCAAGAAAAAATCTGCCTGACTGTCGAGCTTCTCGGCATCGGCTGGATGAATTCCTACGGGTACTCTCAGTTTGCTGCGGAGATCTGGCAAGGCATCGATATGGTCATGGTCGCCGTGCGTGAGCAAAATCGCCTGCACGTTGGTGCCAGTTGTCGCCGCCACAATCGCCTCGGCATCAAACGAGGCATCGACGACAACACTGGTACCCGACTGCTCACAGGTGAGAATATAGACGTTGTTGTTCAGTGGTCCAAGCGTCAGTTTGGTGATTCGCATCGGTCTCCCTTTCGCTAATCTGCTGCGGTGGGCCGCTCAACAGTGGATTTGTCTCGATAATCGCTATTATCGGCAGCATGTGGGGGGCCGTCCCCAACTGATAGTAGCATCGTTTCCTGGTCTTTGACGAATGAAGTAGGCGGTTATATCAGGGCAAACATTAGCCTACCTGCCTACAGCCCCAACCGTTGACTCGACATAAATAATGCTCTCTCACTTGAGGCAATGCTCGAGGAGCGGGGCTAGATCCGTGTGTGGGTTGGCGTTGGCCCTGGTACAATCGCGCAATGGCGAATAACGGTTGAAGGTGAAGGAAAGGTGTAGCATGCTTGATCGCGTGAGAGAAGCACGCCAGCAGAAGTTCGTCGCAACGTTGCGAACCAGGCTTTTGCCGCTGCGGAAACAGGCCGAGGTGCGGAATGCCTGGTTGGCGCAACGGTTGGACACCATCATGCCAGAACTGCTTGCACGCGAAGGCTTTGATATGTGGATCGTAGCAGCGCGGGAGTATAACGAAGATCCTGTGATTATGACGATGCTCCCTGAGCCGTCAATGGCAGCGCGGCGACGTACTATCCTGGTCTTTGTCCGCCGCCCCGATGGGGAGGTGGATCGATTCACGCTTGATCGCTATGGGTTCGGCAACTTTTATCAGCGCGGTTGGGACCCAGATAGTGGCGAAGATCAAGATCAGTGCCTGACGCGCTTGGTGCAGGAGCGTGATCCACAGGCGATAGGCCTGAATGTCTCAGAAGATTTCGCTTTTGGCGATGGCCTGACCTATCACGAGCATGGGCAGATATTGGCGGCACTGGGTGAGAAATATGCCGATCGGACCATTGGGGCCGAACGCTTGGCCCTTGGCTGGCTGGAGCGCCGGATTCCTGCGGAGATGGCAATCTACCCTGAACTGGTGCAGCTTGGTCACGCAATCATTGCTGAAGCCTTCTCGTCACGCACGATCCAACCTGGGGTAACGACAACCGATGATGTTGTCTGGTGGATGCGGCAAACGATGCACGATATTGGGCTGAAAGCGTGGTTCCAACCCTCAATCTCGATTCAAGCACCAGGCCAAAGTTTTGAGCGTCCGGCCCAGGTTGCGCCGCAACCAAAACCACGTACCTTGATTCAACCTGGCGATCTGCTCCATTGTGATGTGGGTTTCTACTACCTTGGACTGGCGACTGACCAACAGCAGAATGCTTATGTCTTGAAACCTGGGGAAACCGCTGCGCCTATGGGCTTGCAGGAAGCCCTTGCCGCTGGGAATCGGTTGCAGGATATCCACATGGCCGCGATGGCTGTGGGGCGGACTGGCAACGCAGTGCTGGCTGCGGCCTTAGCCCAGGCAAATGCCGAGGGGCTGCAACCAAGTATCTACAGTCACCCCCTTGGCTATCACGGTCACGCCGCTGGCCCGACAATTGGCCTCTGGGATCAGCAAGGCGGGGTGCCTGGGCGTGGCGATTACGAACTGTTCGACGAAACTTGTTATTCGATTGAACTGAATATCGTCCACCCGGTGCCAGAGTGGGGCGGACAGTTAGTGCGGATGGCGCTGGAGGAAGACGCCGTGCTCAGTGGAGGCAAAATGCACTGGCTAGATGGACGGCAGACTGCGTTGTATCTCATCTAAGTGTGCAGTCAAGTTGGGCGGCATAGTGGCCGCCCAACCTTCTTTTTGCCTTAGAATCCCTGGGTTTTCTTCCAGGCAGCGAACTCGGCTAGCGTTGTTTCGTCTGGCGGGTAGGTGCCAACGATACTCGCGCCACCAACGATCTTGGTATAGAGAAACTCCTCTTTCCGTTCCTGTTCCAGACCATCCTGGGCGATCTCGTCAGCCACCGCAGCGGGAACGACGATCACCCCTTCAGCATCGCCCACAATGACGTCACCAGGGATTACGGTCACTCCCGCACAGGCGATTGGCACGTTCATATCAGCGGGGTAATGCATTGTTAGGGAGATATTGGCGTTCTGGCCTCGGGCATAGGTTGGTAGGTCGATCTCCTTGATTCCTGGACTATCGCGGTATGAACCGTCGGTGACAACGCCAGCAGCCCCGCGTGCTTTGATCCGGCCAATCAGGATATTGCCCAGTGTCGCAGCCCTGGTATCATTGCGGGCATCGATCACTAGTACCTCATCTGGGCCAACTGTTTCAACCGCGATGCGCTGTTTATTCGTCAGATTATCAAAGTTGCCACTCGCCAGTTTTTCGGGGTTGGCTAAATCTTCGCGGGCCGGCACAAATCGCAGGGTTACGGCCTGTCCAACCATCCGCAGGTCTGGCCGGAGTGGGAGAATCCCATCCATGAACATCTGATGAAAACCACGCTTCAGGAGCTGGGCGCTGAGCGTGGCTGTGCTGACCTGCCGTAATGTTGCCAGTGTTTCGGCACTGACCTTGGGGTATGGGGTTGCCATCGGAGCCTCCTTCATTGCGTAGGAGGTTGGCAACGAATAGTGCGCCAACCTGTGTGGCGGCACTATACCGTTGCACCGATTTTCGGGCAAGGAATCGGGCAACTACTGCTTGGGGTTCAGTCTAGCGTGGTTGGGCTGGCGCTGGCTTGATATTCAGGTCGGGTTGCGCGGCGGTCACGGCCAAGCGGCAGGAGTGCCAAGGACAGGGCGCGGGCATGGACGGTGGTGAACGCATAGGCGGCACTGCCCAGCAATAAGACTATTACTGTCAAGGTCAGGCGGCTGGAATCAGGCGGGGTTGGGGCGAGGAAACTCAGGCCAATGCAGAAGGCGAAGGTGATGGCCGTGAGGGCAAGGCTCTGGGTTCGTAGCGAGTGGAGGTATTTTGCGACCAGTGGGAGCGCGATTTCCAGGAAGAGGACGCCAAGAAGTATCGCCCCAACAACGAGCAGCACGTAGGTGAGCAAGTATGCCCCTTGTCGGCTTCTGATGACCTGGCGCAGTAGCCAGTGCGCCGCTGATATTGGCGGGGATTCATTGGCAAGAAAGGCGAGCGAAACCCCTGCCGCCCAGGTTGCCGCAAACGTAGCCGTACCCGCAAGGGCGGCAATCGTTGCGGCTCCTACCGTCAGGTGGCGACCCGGCGGGATATCTTCTTCTCGGTTGATCTGCGCGTGTGAGGCCAGCCAGATCAAGAGGAGTGGTAGCCCTGCGGCCAGGAACAAGATCCCGATCAGGTGCAGGGTGATCCGGGGAACGTTGATCAGTTCCAGTACGTGCGGCCCGAATGATCGACCAAGGAAGAGAAAGGCGAGAATATATACCGCCGTACCAGTGATGTGGGCCGTGATGAACCGCCGATACGGTACCCCCAGGAGGCCGCAGGCAACGACCGTCGGCAGGCGTAGTCCCGGCGTGGCGCGGCCAACGACGATTCCGGGCCAGCCACTACGGGCGAGGATCGCTTCGCCCCGGGCCAGGGCTTTGGGGCCCAGGTGGATATACTTACCGAAACGCGCAACTAATGGTCGACCACCGCGCCGTACTGCGGCATAGAGCCCACTTGCGCCAATCGCGGAGAAGAGGGAGATCAGGACAAACCAGAGCGCAAAATGCCCCCAACTTCCACCACGCGCCCCAGCCATGACGATCAAGATGTCGGTTGGAATCGGGGAAGGGATCCCCAATTCTTCGACCATCACCGCCAGAAGAATGGCGAAGAACCCAGTATTTGCGCCGGTATTAAACACAATAGTTTGCCAGTAATATAAAACCTATCCGGGTCAAAGGCAAGCCGATGCTGAAGTGTTTTTGAGCGAGGGATGTCGTTGCTTCAGACACCAGGGTATGCCTTGGTGATCGTAGCATACTGCTATCGTTGTCACCAGGATTTACGCACTAACGTTTGGAGGCAGGGCCTAGCGGTTGAGTTGCCAGATCGCCCCGTTCAGCAGCGTAGCAAACGTGACCCAGAGGAGATAGGGTACGAGCAGGAGTGCTGCCGGTCGAGAAATTTGGGCGAACGAGCGTATTGTCAGCACGATTGCTAGCCAGAGACAGACGATCTCCAGCAACCCAGCAAGTGGCGAACGTCGCCCAAAGAAGAGGAGCGACCAGCCCGTGTTCAGCGCTAATTGTCCGTGGTAGAGTGTGCGGGCCTGGTTGAGCGCAGCTGGTGAGGTGGCTGTTCGGCCCACGATATAGTCGGCAATCCCCATCAAGAGATAGAGGAGCGTCCAGACTGGCCCGAAAACCTGATTGGGGGGATTGAATGAAGGTTTTTTCAAGGTGGGATACCAGGTACGCACGGCTGGCCCTGTCACCACGCCACCAATGGTAGCTGCCAGTGTGGGCAGCAGCAATCGCCGTAAGAGAGCTGGTAATTCACTGGGCCAATCGAAATTGGTTGTGGTTTTGTCTGGCAAGTTGCTGCTCCTTTGTCTGAGCTGGTGAGCCATTGTTCACTAGTGATTATGCTGCAACACCGAGGATTAACGGTGTATATGGAAACAATTGTTCCTAACTATATTAGATTATCAAGAGATTCATGGCAAAGTTGACAACACGGGTACTGCATGGCAAGAAGTTACCAGTATTGCTGCTCGTTGCAGCATCTGGCTGACGCGGGAATCGCCCTGCGTTGGTTGCTGTTAATCGCGGTTGGAGGGCGCAGGATGACGTATCGGATTGCGATTGGCGAGATTGCCCACGAAACCAATACCTTTTGTGCTGCGCCAACCACGGTGGAGCCGTTCAAGGCCTATCAATGGTTTCACGGTGCAGAGATTGTCGCGGCGCATCAGGGCAATCGTTCCTATGTCGGTGGGATGTTGGCGGCGATCGATGAACTGGGGTTAGAAGCGGTGCCAACGTTCTGCACCATGGCCTACCCTTCGGGGACGATCACGGCGGCGGCGTATGCCGAGATGCTGGGTGAACTATTAGGCGGCATTGAGCAAGCCCTGCCTGTTGATGCGGTCTGCCTCGCGTTGCACGGGGCAGGGGTTGCGGAAGGCGTCGATGATCTGGAAGGGGATATTCTGACCAAGGTTCGCGCCCTGGTTGGCCCAACGGTGCCAATCGCCGCTTCGCTTGATCTGCACGGCAACCTGACGCAGCAGATGCTTGACGGTGCTGATGGATTGTTTGGGACAAATTTCTATCCACACGTTGATAGTTATGAGCGCGGGGCAGAGGCTGTCACTTTTCTGCACCGCCTGTTGCAGCGGGAAATTCAGCCAACCAGTTACCTTGCGCGTCTCCCAATGATGATCCCTACCTGCTCGACTGATCTTGAACCAGGGAAGCGCCTGAACAGCCGTTGCTGGGAGTGGGAGACGCAACCAGGACTGCTGGATGCCACGATCTTCCATGGTTTCCCCTACACCGATGTTCCTGCGGTGGGCATGACCGTATTGACGATCGCTGATGGCGATCCAGCGCTGGCCGAACGGGCCGCCAAAGATATTGCTCAGGCGATCTGGGACGCTCGGGCCGAGTACCTGCCACAGAGCCTGACGCCCGAGGAAGCGATCGCTGCTGCGCTGGCCGTTGATGGGGGACCAGTGGTGATCAACGACACCTCGGATAACCCCGGTGGTGGTTCGCCAGGTGACAGTACTCATCTGTTACGGGCATTACTGGCGGCGAATGTCCCTGATAGCTGCTATGCCTTCATCTATGACCCGGCGACGGCGGCGCTGGCGCACGACGCAGGGATTGGGGCGACGATTCGGGTGCAGCTTGGCGGCAAGACTGATACTGTGCATGGCGCGCCAATTGCAGCGGAAGCCTATGTGAAACTGCTGACCGATGGCGACTTCCGGCTGACAACGCCGATGGGCAAAGGGATGGCGGTGCATCTGGGCCCATCGGCGCGGCTGCAAATCGCTGGCCTCGACATTATTGTGGCGTCGGAGCGAAATCAAGTGCTGGATGATGAGGTTTTCCTGCTGCATGGGATCGATGTGCGCCGCCGAAAGATTGTTGCCCTGAAGTCGAGCGCCCACTTTCGGGCGGGGTTCACGCATCTGGCAGCGGCGATCATCGCCGCCGATGCGCCCGGAGCGACCACGTTGCGCCTCGACAACTTCACCCATCACCGCATTCAGCGCCCGATCTGGCCGTTGGATAAGGAAACAACCTACGCTGGTTGATCAAGCCGATCAACCAATTGCACTGCACGATCACTGGGCAGGCACTCAGGATGATCGCTGCAATAGCTAGGCCGTGCGAACTCTCCTGGGGCGCGGTACTATTGCGCGTGCTGCGACGTAATTGGCGTGGTGGCAGGTGATAGGGGTGGGGCAAAAGGCGTGAGTGCAACAACGGCAGATTGGGCGACACGACCACTGAAGGCGGCAGTAATTGGTCTGGGGTTTACCGGCGATGCCCACTTGCAGGGCTACGCGGCGATGCCGAATGTCCAGACTGTGGCCTTAGCAGGCCTGGAAGATGAACGACGGATGACGTTGGGGAAAACTTACGCTATTCCGCACCTCTACGCCGATTGGCAAGACCTCCTCGCGCATGAAGAAGTTGACCTGCTCAGTATCTGTGCGCCGAATATTCTGCATGCGCCGATCGCCATTGCTGCGCTCGCGCAAGGTTGCCACGTCCTCTGCGAAAAGCCGTTGGCGCGCAACAGCCAAGAAGCGACCACGATGGTCGCTGCGGCGCGACAGGCCGACCGTGTATTGCATACGGTGTTCAACCATCGGGCGCGGGGCGATGTCAGTGTGCTGAAGCGGCATATCGATGAGGGTGGTCTGGGGCGAGTCTACCATGCGAAGGCGAGTTGGATGCGCCGCATTGGGATCCCCACGCTGGGAAGCTGGTTCACCAACAAGGAACTTGCTGGCGGTGGCCCCTTGATCGACCTGGGCGTGCATATGCTCGACCTAGCGCTCTACCTGATGGGCGATCCAGACGTGATCACCGTGAGCGGCGCGACCTATGCTGAGTTTGGGCCGCATGGTCGCGGGAACAATATCTTCGCCGTAAACCCAAAGCAAAGTGTTGGCAGTGCATTTGAGGTTGAAGACCTGGCGACCGCCTTTATTCGCTTTGCCGATGGGGCGACCCTAGCATTGGAGACAAGCTGGGCAACGCACGGTAGCGCTGCCGATGATTTTGGCGTGAAACTCTTTGGTGTTGATGGTGGTGCAGAGATCACCGTGGTCAACTATGGGTTGGAGGATACCCTGCGCTTCTTCACTGATGTGGCTGGAATGCCCGCAACGATCACACCGCGGGTGCCACGTGGGATTGGTCATATGAAAGTCGTGACCGACTTCTTGCAGATTGTACGGAGCGGCGATTGGGCAGGCTATCACGGCGAGGAAGGGCTGAAGCGAACCCAGATTATCGACGCCTGCTATGCGTCTGCCGAGCTTGGGCGGGAAGTAACGATGGCGGAGATCGTTGCGGCGGCTGAGTAAGTTATGGTGGACATTTGTAGAAGATCCAGCAGTGCTGCTCTTCTGCTACGATAGCGACCATTGTTCTGCTGAAATGCCATCTGCTTGGCAAGAAAGGAAATACCATTATGGCTGATCTACCGCGCGTTACTGTCTGGAACGAATATCGGCATGAACTACAGGAGGCGCACATTGGCGCGATCTACCCGGAAGGGATTCACGGGGCGATTGCGGCTGGTCTGCGCGAGTATGGGTTTGCGCCACGCACCGCCACGCTTGATGAGCCTGAGCATGGCCTGACTGAGGCAGTGCTGGATGAAACCGATGTCCTGATCTGGTGGGGCCACAAAGCGCACCGCGAAGTTGACGACGCGATTGTGGAGCGTGTCAAAAAGCGGGTATTGGACGGAATGGGGTTGGTTGTTCTCCACTCCGGCCATTTCTCGAAGATTTTCATCTCGCTGATGGGTACTACCTGTAATTTGAAATGGCGTGAAGGTGGTGATAAGGAACGGCTCTGGGTGGTGGCACCGGGCCACCCGATCACTGAAGGGCTTGGGGAATATATCGAGCTTGAAGAAGAAGAAATGTATGGTGAACATTTTGATATTCCCGCGCCTGATACGCTGGTCTTTGTGAGCTGGTTCACTGGTGGTGAGGTCTTCCGTAGTGGTTGTTGTTACAGCCGTGGGGCGGGCAAAATCTTCTACTTCCGCCCAGGGCACGAAACACTGCCAACGTACCACAACAAAGAGATTCAGCGGGTGATCGCCAATGGCGTGCGTTGGGCGGCACCAACCCATCAGGTGACGCGCAACTTTGGGAATCGGCAGCCACTGGAGCCACTGCCAGGGCAATAGGCCACGCTGGAGAGGTGGGCAAATGACGACAACGAGCGAACCGCCCGTTCGGGCCGTATTGGTTGGCTGCGGTGGGATCAGTCGTACCTGGCTACGGGCTATTGAGCAACTACCAGCAGTCGCGGTGGTGGGGTTGGTTGACCTTGACGAAGGGATGGCGAGGACTCGTGCCGCTGAGTTTGGGCTGGGCGATCTGCCGATCAATACCAGCCTGGAAGCGGCGCTGGCACAATTGCAACCAGCGGTTGTCTTCGATTGCACCGTACCCACGGCGCACGCAACGGTTACGCTGTCAGCGTTGGCGCATGGCTGCCATGTGCTGGGGGAAAAGCCGATCGCGCCAACGTTAGCCGCAGCGCAGCAGATGGTCGCGGCGGCAGCAGCGGCGGGGAAGACGTACGCAGTGATCCAGAATCGCCGGTATGATCAGCAGATTCGCCGCCTGCGGGCATTCCTGGCAAGTGGGGCAATCGGCCAGATCACGACGGTGTCGAGTGCCTTCTATATCGCTGCACACTTCGGCGGCTTCCGCGAACAGATGCCCCACGTCTTACTCGTCGATATGGCGATTCATACCTTTGATGCGGCCCGGCTGCTGACAGGAGCCGATCCCGAAGCGGTCTACTGCCAGGAGTGGAACCCCCACAATTCATGGTATGACCGCGATGCCGCCGCAGCCGCCATCTTCACCCTCAGTGGTGGGATCATCTACACCTATCACGGTAGTTGGTGCGCGGAAGGTGTGAATACCGCCTGGGAAGCCGATTGGCGGATCGTTGGCACGAACGGTAGCGTCACCTGGGATGGGGCCGACGGCTTTCAGGCGCAAGTGGTCGCTGGCCGTGAGGGGATTCGTTCGACCTATCGTGATCTGGAAATCCCGCCGTTGGCGGAACAGGTTTTACCAGGTCACGCTGGCGTGATCGCCGAGTTTGTGCGAGCGATACGGACTGGCGCTACCCCTGAAACGGTAGGCACTGATAATATCAAGAGCTTGGCGATGGTCCTCGGCGCGGTTGACAGTGCCGAACGCGGCGCTCGGGTGCCGATCACTGGCTAGGTGAAGCAGGCTGTTCCAATGGTGGTAACGCTGTGGTATGAAACACACGCGCTGACTGAAGATAATGAACGTGGGGTAGCTACTGGCTGGCTACCCGGGGCATTATCAATGCAGGGACGACAGTTGGCCCGCGAGATTGGCCCGCGCTATCAGGACTGCGATTTGGCGGCGGTTTTTGTGTCTGATCTAGCCCGCGCTGTTGAGACGGTGAATCTTGCGTTCGGTAATCGCAATATCCCGATCAAGCGTGATGCGCGCCTGCGCGAGTGCAATTATGGCACTGAGAACGGAATGCCTGTCGCGCAGCTAGCGGCCTCGCGCCACCTGCATCTCGATACGCCCTATCCCGGCGGCCAGAGTTATCAGCAGGTTGTTACGCTGATGCGCGAATTTCTCCGCGACCTGATCACACACTACGACGGGAAAACCGTGGTGGTGATCGCGCACTCGGCGAATAAGTGGGCGCTTGATCTTCTGGTGCACGGAAAACAACTGGCCGATTCGGTCGATGCGCCGTTCAATTGGCAAGCAGGCTGGCGTTATGAAATTGCTGGGGCGGCGTTGGAATAGCTGGTGCTACTCCAACGCTGCCCTGCTGGTTACTCTGCCTTGATCGCTACTTTACGGATCGGTTCGCCATCCAGCATATACGTGCCGCTCATCGCGGCGATCCCATCAGCCACCCGTTCCAGCGGGATCTGGTGTGAAACGAATTTCGCAAAGGGATAGTCATTCTTCTCGATCAGAGTGCGGGCCTGTACAAAATGCTCGTGGGCCGAGGACCAGACGCCATAGAGTGAAATATGCTTGAAGGTGAA
>JBDHWF010000111.1:0-12555 GCA_039810045.1 Chloroflexia bacterium | reverse complement strand
GTGATCGTAAAGATCACGCCACCCATCGTTGGCGTACCCATTTTGGTCTGGGCATGACCAGGCGGGCCATCGAGAATTCGCACCTGCTTCGCAAAACCATGATCTTTTAGGAAGGTGATAATATGATACCCAAGAAATGCCGCCAACCCAAAGCCAATACCAGCAATCGCCAGGGAGTAGGCCATATTCCAGTTGGGCCGATCAGCGGGAACCTGAAACCAAAAATCAAGCGGCACGAGGTTCATTGCACGCCCTCCCGTAGCACGGCGACAAGGTCTTCCAGGGCCAGACCACGCGACCCTTTGACTAAGACGGTATCGCCCGCACGAAGGTCTGTTTGCAAGTGCGCCATGACATCCTCTTTCCGCTCGAATTGCTTCACCTGTGCCGACGCTAGCCCCTGGGCTAGCGCCTCATCCGCGATAATGCGCGCTTTGGGGCCAATCGTCAGAAGTTGGTCAACCACCCGCGCCACCTCACGCCCAACCAGGCGATGCGCTTCTTCTTCGTATGCCCCTAGCTCCAGCATATCACCCAGCACAGCCACCCGCCGCTGCGCTGGCGTTTGGGCCAGGATATTCAGCGCCGCCAGAGCGGAAACTGGAGCCGCATTATAGCTATCATCAATAATCGTTGACCCCTTGATCCCTGGCACGATAAGCAGGCGCGTTGCCGCGTGTGGCTGGCTGAGGCCCGCCACGACTTCCGCAAAGGTCAGGCCAACGGTGAGGGCTGCCGCCGCTGCCGCCAACGCTGTATAAACACTATGGATGCCCAGCAGTGGCACTTTGTTCAGACGTTCCTGTTGGCCTTGCCAGTGCAGCGTAAAACTTAATCCATCAAGGCCGTGATCAACGCAATCGCTGGCCCGCAGGGTGCAGCTATCACCATAGCCATAGGTGAGGATGGTCGCGGTCGTCAGTGAGGCCATCGCCGTCACACGCGCATCGTCGCCGTTGAGGATCGCGGTGCCAGATGCGGGCAAGGCAGCAACTAGCTCCCCTTTCGCCCGGGCGATCCCCTCTTGTGATCCCATGCGTTCCAGATGGGTATGCCCCACATTCGTCACGATCGCGATTGTGGGGCGAGCGATCGCGGCCAGCGACGCGAGTTCGCCTGGGCCAAACGTGCCCATCTCGAGCACGGCAACATCCGTCTCTGGCCCAATCAGGAGGACACTGAGCGGCAAGCCGAATTCATTGTTATAACTCTTGGGACTTTTGAGGACGATGCGCTGGGTGCCAAGAACCCCAGCAGTGAGCTCTTTGGTGCTTGATTTACCCACACTGCCAGTAATCCCAATAACGGGAATTTGAAACTTTTCGCGCCAATAGCTCGCCAGATCGCCGAGCGCGGTCAGCGTATCGTCAACTTCAATCAGGACACAGTGCGGGGCAAGATCCGTAAACTCAGCGGCGCGTCCCCGCGCAATAATTGCGCCCCGTGCGCCTTGCGCCGCCGCCGCTGGTACAAAACGATGGCCATCATGTACTTCGCCACGAATGGCGACAAACAGATCTCCAGGCTCTACCGCTCGCGAATCGATCCGTACCTGGCCAAAAACCATTGGTGCCTCGACAGGCGCACCTATCACCCCGCCCGTACCAGCGAGCACCTCCGCTAACTCGATCATTGAGCCCACCCCAGTGTTCGTTGCCCCCGCAGCTACACCCTTGCGCGTGCAGCCAGCCTATTGTAGCCGATTCTGGGCCAGAACTGATCACCAAAACGATACCTGATGACCATTCCTAACGAATCACGGCTGCTTCCGCGTTGGCGGAATCCCGTAGAGCGTAAAGAGGTCGAGCAAGATATCGCGAACGGGCGGGCCAGCAATATGCCCGCCCAGTGGATCTTTCTTCGGGCGATCGATTTTCACCAACACAGCAAAGCGGGGGTTATCGGCAGGGCCAATACCAATCAGCGAACCAATCGTCTGATCGTCCGGCTCATAGCCGCCACCAACAGCGGGAATTTGGGCCGTGCCACTCTTTGAGCCTACCGCATAACCGGGAATCCCCACATAGGGATAACTGACGTTGTCCACCACATCAGTCATCATCTCCACCACTTGTTTGGAGACGGCGGGTGAAACGACTTGCCGCACGACAGTTGGTTGATTCCGGCGCACAACTTCACCATTGTGGCGCAACTCCTGCACCACATATGGCCGCATCAGATGTCCCCCATTCACCACAGCAGCCACCGCTGTCAGCATCTGAATCGGCGTTACGGTGATCCCTTGCCCGAATGCATTCGTCGAGAGGTTGATCGGTCGCCAATCTGGGTTTGAGGGCCAGTTGACAATCCCCGATTCTTCGCCCGGGAGGTCGATCCCCGTTGGCGCGCCAATCCCAAAGTCGCGCAATTTGCCATAGAAATTTTCAGGCCCCGTTTCCCCGGCGATCCAGGCCGCCCCTAAATTACTCGAGTGCTGCAAGATTTCCGTCATCGACTCTTTGCCGTAGCTCGCGCCGTACAGATTGGTGATCTTATAGCGGTCGATCATCAAGTAACCTGGGGCATCGTGAAAGACTGACTTGGTGTTAATCGCCCCAGTCTCTAACCCTGCAGCCATTGTCAAAACTTTCATCGTTGACCCTGGCTCATAGAGGGCATTCACGGCGGGATTGCTATAACTGGTGGGGGCATAATTCGAGAAACTATTGGGGTCGAAGTTAGGGCGATTGACCATCGCCAGAATCGCCCCAGTTTGGATATCCATCACAATGACGGAACCCCCAGCGGCGCTTTGTTCGCGAATCACCTGATCAAGTTGCTGTTCTGCCAGCCGCTGCACCGACCCATCAATCGTCAACGTGGCATCAAGGCCGTCCACTGGTGGTTGTAGCTCATGTTGCCCAACCGCAATCACATTTCCGGCCACATCATATTCGGCTAATACACGCCCAGGGACTCCGCCAATCTCCTGGTTATACTGTTGTTCAACGCCATAATTCCCAACCAGATCCCAATTTGCAAAGCCCAATACTTGCGCAGCAAAATCCCCATTCGGGTAAACACGTTGCGGCTCTGGCGTGAGATAGAGGCAGCGTAACTGCTCGGTCATGCAAGGCAGTTTCAGGGCGCGGATCTGCTCGGACTGCTGGGGTGTCAGGCGGCGCTTCAGCAGCATCCACTTGCCACCACCCACCCGCGTTTCTTGCAGCCGCGCGATAATCGTGTTGGCGTCAATCCCCAATGGCCCAGCCAGTGCCATCGCCAACATACTATCTTGCGTATCGGTGATCACTCCTTTAGCATCCACCAACTGGGTCAGGTCGATCTCGATCCGATCCATCGGGATTGTTGCCGCCAACACCAGGCCATTGCGATCAGTGATCATGCCACGCTCTGCTGGCACCACCCGGTTACCAAGTCGTTCATCCAACGCTTCACGTTCAAGCGTCGCCCCACGCAAGACCTGAAAAGTCACCAGTCGCGTGCCAATTGTGCCGCTGAAGACAATAAACGCCAGCAGCACCAGATAGACACGGCGTCGTGGAATATCCACTCTTTCGGCTCCTTCAATCATCGACAGTGCGCCCAACGCCACTCTACGCGAGCCGCATCACAAGGCTTGTTCTCTCAGGAAAGTGCGTTACTTATCGGCAGCGCGGGCGACGCCAACGCCTACCAACTGGTTCCAGAGCCGATCCACGATGGATAGCTCTGGCAGAGCCGCTAGAGCGGGCAACGTAGCTGGCTGAGGGCGCTGGGCAGTGACAAAGCGGATTTGAGGCGCAGGCTTGTTCGTGCTAGCAGCGGCCTGCTTCTGGGCCGTTGCTGCCGTGGTTTTCGTGGCACTGGCCGCCAGGTTCAACTGTGAGGCTCCCATCATCGGCTGCATCTGATATTCGCGCGTCGCAATATCGTTCGCCCGCACCAGCGTGCGCTCGCCAGCCAGCCGATACCGCAACAGTTCATTCTCGCGGTCAAGCTTCGCCTGCTCTTGCTGTAAGGAGGAGAGCAGATACCCCGACCGCGCAACATGGCTAATCTGCGTGATGTAAATCATCCCTAAGAGGCTCAAAATCAGAATCAGGATCGCCGAAAGCCCCGCTCGACCAGATTGCAGCACAAAGCACGACCAGAACCGTCGCCCGGTGAGTTGCCGCCCAACGACCTGTGCCGATTGCTGCCGCCGCTTGTTCATTACCGCAGCAGGGCGAGCAGCCTGCTTGCGCGGGATCGCTTCAACTCGTGTGTTCGCGACTGGTTGGTCGGTCAGGTGCAAGGGCATTGTCATGGCATCCTCTCGGCTATCCGTAAGATCGCGCTCCGGCTACGGGGATTAAGCGCTACCTCGGCAGCGGAAGCACGTAGACCCTTTCGGCCAATCAGGCGGACGGTTGCCCGATGGCCACAGGTACAGATCGGGCTATCTGGCGGACAGAGACAATCAGTCGCCTCTCGTCGCATGAACTGTTTGACAATCCGATCTTCGAGCGAGTGAAAAGAGATCACCACCAGTCGTCCCTGGGATGCCAGCACCTGGAGGGCTGCATGCAACGCTGTCTCTAAAACCTGGAGTTCACTATTAACGGCGATCCGTAACGCCTGGAAGGTACGCGTGGCGGGGTGAATCCGCTCACGCTTGCCCCCCGCGTTGCCCGCCGCGCGCGCAACGATGGCCGCTAAGGCCGCAGTCGTCGTAATCGGCGCACGATCACGTTCGCGCACGATCGCCCGCGCGATCCGCCGTGCCCAGCGTTCCTCCCCATAGCGAAAGATCAGGTCAGCCAGCTCGGTTTCGTCGCGCTGATTCACAATCGTTGCTGCTGTTTCCCCCGCTGTTGGGCCAAAGCGCATATCGAGCGGTCCATCATGGAGGAATGAGAAACCACGTTCGGCAGCAGCAAGCTGGAACGATGACAGGCCCAGATCAAGCAAAACCCCATCAAGTGGCGTAAATGCTGCTTCGTGAGCAAAGGTTGCTAACTGCGCAAAATTCCCTTCGCATAACACTAACCGCGGCCCAACCTCAGCCTGCAACAGCCTGCCCCGCGCAATCGCCGCTGGATCAGCGTCAATCGCCAGCACCCGACCGTCTGGCTCACTGGCGGATAATAGGGCACGAGTATGCCCACCACCACCAAAGGTCCCATCGAGATAGCGCCCACCAGCCCGAGGCATCAGGGCTGCAACCGCTTCATTGAGCATTACCGAGATATGACCAGGGGGTGGCTCCATCGTCGCCGCAACTTCCTGCGCGTCAGCAACACGCCCGAGCAGCGCCATTAGATCAGATCCGCAAGACGCTGAGCGATAGTCGCCCCTTCATCTTCAACGGTTGTACTCAATGCTTCCCAGCGGGCGGGGTTCCAGATCTCGAGGTAAGTATTCATCCCAACGACCACCGTTTCGCGGTCGATCTCGGCATAACGCCGCAGTTCGGGCGGCACAACAATCCGGCCCTGTCCATCAAGCAGTTCATCCATCGCCTCAGCGAAAACCATCCGTTTGAATTGGCGGGCATCAGGATCACTGATGGAAAGGGCGCTGATCCGCTCAGCCAAGGTTGCCCAGGCAGCCAGCGGATAAACTGATAAGCAACGATCAATCCCCCGCGTCACAACCACACCATCAGTCAGCTCCCCACGAAATTTTGCGGGAATAGCTAACCGCCCTTTGGCGTCAATATTGTGGCTGAAGCGGCCCAGGAACATGGCAACCTACACTACGAACGTTCACGTACCAGGGTGGTGGCAGCAGGGGAGTTATCCACCAAATCCCCCACTTATCCCCACTTTCACCCACCGTTATCCACATTATACAGTTTTCCGCCACTTAAA
Organism: Chloroflexia bacterium; assembly: GCA_039810045.1. Classification (GTDB taxonomy): domain Bacteria; phylum Chloroflexota; class Chloroflexia; order Thermomicrobiales; family CADCWN01; genus CADCWN01. The sequence goes on along the minus strand of JBDHWF010000111.1, from coordinate 6,760 downwards.
CAACCCTTTTCAGGGCCATTTGCCCGCGTTCGTACGAGCATTGCGCCTATACGTTCACCGAGGTCAATTAGTGCGGAATCACCGAATTTGTTGTGACTAAGCCAAAAATGTGAGCAACCCTGTTGAGGGCTAAAAACATGGCAATAGTGCCGAACTTCAGGAAGATCGCCGGGCGAAAAAACCGCGTACCTACGCCCCTTAAAACCCTTGACGCCGACAGGCCACTGTGCTATTCTTACCTCAGAACAAATGTTCTACAACAGTAGAGAGGAGGGTGCCAGATGTTTCTTGCCTGGTTTGATGCCGACCGCAAAAAGCCCGTCGCGACGAAGATCGCCGAGGCCCATGCGCGCTATGTGGAAAAGTTTGGGAAACAACCATTGGTGTGCTTGATTAATCCTGATGATCTGATCACTGACGCCAAGATCGAATTACGGCCCCTCCCCTCAATTGGGCGCAATTGTTTCTGGATTGGGGCCGACGACGTGATCGAGGAGCCAGCCAGTCCTGAGCCAGTGGCCCCAACGCTGGCAACAGAGCCAAAACGACGCAGGAGCAAGAAGGCGGTTCTGGCTAGCACACAGGCCGCAACTCCCGCAATCCAGGTAACATCGACAGCCGCTCAAACGTTAGAGAAAGTAAGGGCGGAACCAGCCGCAACACCAAAACGGCAACGGCGAACACCGCCCAAATCGCAGCCTGATCCAGTGGTCCCATCGCCAACAAAAATCAGTGGCAAACGCCGCGCCCGCCGCGATCGTTCTGCGGCTTGAATTTTCAGCATCATGACCATTCTGGATTACGCAACATTCCCGCCCTGCACGCTGGCAATGATGACTGTTTATCAACAATACGCGGTGTATCAGCACGATACACCGCACTATCAGGAGCAAGGCTATGAACGACAATGCAGAACGCAAGCAACGAGCAATCATCAACGAGCAGCGCAGGCAGCAAGCGATTATGGACGCGGCCCACCGCACTGCTCGGCTGCAAGCGGCCCGCCGACACGAGGAAGGACTGTTCGCTGGGGCTGAGCAGTTTGTCCTCACTATCGACGGTTTCTTTCGTCGCTTGCGGAAGACCACGCCAACACCCGCCAGCCCCATCCCGTTGCCAGCAGTCGCCACTGATCATGAATCCGCCACTGAGCGCGAAGCGGCTTGAGCGAACCCAATACGGCGAATGCAGCGAGCGGAACCATAATGGTTCCGCTCGCTGCATTCATTTATGGCAACTCAGCCTGAAGTCGTTTCAGATCCAGGGGCAATCCGGCCACCAGCAGGTAGGCGCGATCCGCCCGCGCCGCCAGTTGCGCATTCGCCCGGCCTAACAAATCACGATAAGCACGACCGAGCGGATATGGCGGAACCAATCCCATTCCCACTTCATTCGATACCACCAACCAGGTCGTCTGCTCGGTGAGAGAGAGCGCACAGAGTGCCGTAATCTCTGCTTCAACGGCTGCCTGCACGGCGGCTAGGCCAGCCGCTTCGTGCTGCAAGAGCAGATTGGAAACGAGCAAGGTGACGCAATCAAGCACGACAATCTCGGGAGCGGGTTTTGTGGCGGCAACAGCCTGTGCAATGCCCGTGGGGGCTTCCAGCGTCCGCCACATTGCCGGACGCGACGCACGATGCCGCGCAATCCGCTCGGCCATCTCAGCATCATCCGCCGTAGCGGTAGCGACAAAAAGCACATCGGTACTACGGGCGGCGGCCAGACGCTCGGCAAGGGCGCTCTTACCGCTCCGTGCGCCACCAAGAATGAGAATAAACTCGCCCATCGTTCACCTTGCATTTGCGTACTATCGCCCACCGCCCGCAGATTGCCAGCACCACCGCAAAGCCCGCCACCCACCGCACCAACTGATCAGCCTGGGCAACGGTTGCTGCCGTGGGCGGAGCGCCCCCAGCCCCGAGTCGATAGTGCCCAACTTTCGCTAGCTCCACACCCAATGCGCCTGCCATTGCCGCCATCGGCCAACCCGCATTAGGGCTTTCCGTCATCCTGGCATCACGCCGCATGACGATCAATGCCTGTCGGGGATCGGCACCACTCAGGGCGGCAGCCCCGATCAGCAAGAGGGCGGTCAGCCGCGATGGCAGCATATTCGCCAGATCATCAAGACGCGCCGCCGCTTTGCCGAGCCATTCGTACTGCCCATGATAGCCAAACAACGCATCGTGGGTATTAATTGCGCGATAGGCAACCGCGCCTGGTAGCCCAAAGCAGGCCCAATAGCACAGTGGCGCAACAATTGAATCGCTCAGGTTTTCGGCCAGCGATTCCGTCGCCGCCGCCGCCACGAGCCCCGCATCCAGGGTCGCGGGATCACGGCTGACCAAGGAGCGTAACGCAGTGCGCGCCGCCGCGAGATCATCAGCGCGCAGCGCCTGTTGCACGCGCCTGCCCGCTCGGCGCAACTCCTGAATCGCAAAGGTACTTTTCAGCACTGGCACAGTCAGCAACAACGCCAACGGCGAAACCTGCGCCAGTCGCCGCCAGAGTCGTGCGGTCAGCAGCGCATACGTCAGTGGAGGCAACACAGCCAATCCTAGCCCAAAGACAAACTGGCGTTGTGGGTTGCGTGCAGGCGCAGCTCGTTCCAGTTGCCTTGCTACTGTGCCGATCCAGACAACTGGGTGCAGGTGATTCGGCGGTTCACCCAGCAGCAGATCCCAGCCCACCGCTAGCGGGAGTAACCAGCACTCTACCGTCTGGCCGTGCATCAGTTGCCTCTGCTCAACGTCTGGATGGCGACAATCCCCAGCAATATCGTCACTTCGACCACCTCATTGATCGCCCCATAACAGTCCCCAGTCAGGCCCCCGAGTCGCCGCCGGCAGAACTGCGCCACTCCGCCCGTCACCAGGGCCGCAATGATCAATCCCAGGCCACCCCACGGCCAGATGCAGGCAGCGCAAACAGCCAGCGCCAGGAGCGTCGCCAACCCTACCTGCCACCACTGCGCGGCCTCTTTAAACGCCGCGCCCATCCCCACGCTGCGGGCGTAGGGGAACGCGACAATCGCGAGTGTGATCGCCCAGCGACCAAGCACTGGCGGCAGGAGCAGCCCCACCAAGCGCCAGGGTTCGTCAATCACCGTGAACAGGCTATAGCGGCTGAGGAACCAGACCCCGGCACCCAGCACACCAAATGCCCCAACGCGACTATCGCGCAAGATTTCCAGGCGCCGCGCTGGGGTAAAACCACCAAACAGGCCATCGCAGCAATCGATCAGGCCATCAACGTGCAACGCCCGCGTCAGGCCAAGGAGGGCCGCGATCAGCAAGGCAGCCCGCACTTCAGGCGGCAAAACCAACGCCAGTAACCAGTCAAGGCCCAAAAGTAGCCCACCGATCAGCAGGCCAACCAAAGGGAAAAAAATCAATGACCGCGCTAGCTGCGCCGCAGTAAACTCACGGCGGGGCAACGGCAGTGCCGTCAGAAAACCAAGCGCGGTGAGCATCAGCGGCCTCGATCAGCCGCTGCGGCAGAGGGTATTGAAGCGCAATTAGTCAACATCATCCTCAGCACCCGCCACCCCAGCTTCAGCAAATGTCGCCATTTCCGCCAGATGCCGCGCCGCACCATCGAGCAGCCCAAAGGCCAGGGCCGCACCACTTCCTTCACCCAAGCGCAGCCCTAAATCGAGCAACGGGTCAAGCCCCAAGCGTGCTAACACGACGGTATGCCCTGGTTCAGGGGAACGATGCGCGGCAATGAGGTAGGGCAACAGGGCAGGACAAAGGGCCGCCGCCACCAATGCGGCAGACCCAGTAATAAAGCCATCCAACACTACTGGCACCCGCGCCGCCGCCGCACCGAGCAATAGCCCCACCAGTCCCGCTATCTCAAAGCCGCCGACACTTGCCAGCACCCCTAACGGATCAGCAGGATCAGGGTGATTGACCGTCAGCATTTGCTCCACCACGGCAATTTTCCGCTGCAACGCCTGATCATCAACTCCCGTACCACGCCCTGTCACCTGCGCGGCGGGCAATCCCGTGAGCGCAGCAGTGATCGCACTGGCCGCCGTGGTATTGCCAATACCCATCTCACCAACACCGAGCAGATCCAGGCCACGGGCGATCTCGCCCTGGGCGACCGTAATCCCCGCTTCGACAGCGGTCACGGCCATTGCCCGACTCATCGCTGGCCCGCGCGCAGCGTTCGCGGTGCCACGGCCAATAGGCTGCTGGATCAGGATAGGGTGATCATCGTTCGCCCCGGTTGCCAACGAGGCTGGAATGCTGATCGTCCCAGCAACTCCCAGGTCAACAATCGTCAGGCGAGCGCCAGCGGTGTGCGCCAGCGCATTAATCGCGGCCCCGCCAGCAAGAAAATTGGTCACCATCTGTGGCGTAACCTCGGCAGGGTACGCACTGACCCCTTCCGCCGTCACCCCATGATCGCCCGCCATAATCACGATCGCTTTCTGGCGCAATGCAGGCCGTGGAGTCTGGAGGATTCCGGCGAGTTGTATCGCGATCGCTTCCAGGCGACCCAGGCTCCCCGGTGGCTTGGTTAGCTGCGCCTCGCGCTCCTCTGCCTGCGCAATCACGTACTGATCAAGTGGTTCAATTTGGGCAATCGTGCGGGCAAGCAGATCCATCATCATCCTTGTTATATCATCACGCTAAATATCGTCGTGCTGGCCTAAAAGGTCGGTAATACAACTGGTAATCCTGTTTGCGGGTGTGTGATCACCGCTGGCTCATAGCCATACGCAGTACGCAATAACGCTGGCGTAATCACCGCCGCTGGCGGGCCATCAGCGATAATCTGGCCCTGATGGAGCAAGAGTAAGCGGGGGAACAGGGCCGCAGCCAGATTGATATCGTGCAATGATGCCAGAATCGTCAGGCCCTGTTCCTGATTCAACCCCTGCAACGTCACCATAATCCCTTGCGCCACCCCCGGATCCAGGTGCGCAGTTGGCTCATCCAGCAGGAGTACCGTTGGTTCTTGCGCCAATGCTCGCGCCAGCGCGACTCGTTGCCGCTCGCCGCCGGAAAGCTCATGCAGGGTTCGGCCAACTAACGGTAGCGACGCCGTCGCCGCCAACGCCCGCAGGGCGATCGCGTGGTCGGCCTGACCTTCTGTCTGCAATGGTCGTAGATGCGGTGTGCGCCCCAACAAAACGAAGTCAGCCACCGTAAAGCTCTCTGGCAAAATCGGTGTCTGCGCGACGACCGCAACCTGCCGCGCGATCTCGCGCCGTGTGGCTCGCCCGGGCACCAAGCCAGCAATTGTCACCGTCCCGCTGGTGGGCGGTAAGAGGCCTGCAACCAGCCGTAGCAAAGTGCTTTTGCCCGCGCCATTTGGCCCAATCAGCCCCACAAACTCGCCGGGGGCAATCGTCAACGAGAGTTGATCCAGAACACTCTGCCGACCCCAGGCGAAGTGCAGATCACGCAGAGTAATTGCCGTTCCTGGCTCGCTCATTGTTGTTGCCATCGTCATGATTCTCCCTAGAAGAGGTTAATCTTCTGGCGACGCAACAAGTAGAGAAAGAATGGCGTGCCACACAGGGCGGTCAACACGCCTACTGGAATCTCCCCAGTGGACAACACTGACCGCGCCAGGCCGTCGGCGATAATCAGGAAGATCGCGCCACCAAGTAATGAAGCCGGAAGCAACAGCCGATGATTCCCGCCCCAGATGAGCCGGATAATATGCGGCACAATCAGCCCCACAAATCCGATCAAGCCACTCACCGAGATTGCCGCCGCGGTGACCAACGTGGCGGCCAAGACCAATACCAGTTTCAGCCGCTCAACATTGATCCCCAGTGCAGCGGCAGCATCTTCGCCAAGTTGCAGGGCATCGAGCAACCGCGCCGCTGGGATCATCACCAACGCCCCCATAATCAGATAGGGCGCAACCTGGATCAACTGCAACCAGGAGCTTGTATTGAAGCCGCCAAGTAACCATCCATAGACCACGATTAATTTATCACCATGCCAATACATTAAAAACGAGGTAATCGCCGAAGCAAGCGCACTCACCGCCACCCCAGCGAGCAGGAGTGTCGTCAATGGTGTTGCGCCACCAACTCGCGCCAGCGCGTAGACCGCTCCGACTGCGAGCAAAGCCCCGGCAAACGCAAACCATTGCACCGCACCATAGCGATAAATCATGGCAGGCAATGGCAACACCGTTGCCGTTGTCGCCCCCAACGCCGCCCCAGAGGCCACCCCAATCAGGTAGGGATCAGCCAGGGGATTACGAAAGAGTCCCTGATAGGTCGCGCCAGAGAGCGCCAGGGACGCCCCAACGACTCCCGCCAGCGCAACCCGCGGCAGCCGAATGGTGAAGACAATCGTTTCCCAGGTCGCCGGCCACGTTGCCGCACCACTCCCCGATAAGCCCAGGCGCAGCCCCACCATCTGCACAATCGTGGTCAGCGGAATCCGCACGGAACCCCAGGCAGTGGCAATCAGCGCCACCGCGATCAGGCTAACCGCCAGCCCACAGAGAATGATGCGCCGCGTAGATGCTTGCCGCACGGAGAATGTCGGCAGCACTTCATCGGCAACGCTAGCGCATTCACGTCGCCACCAGCCCCTGGCCTTCTCACGTTCCTGTTCAGCCCGCATCGTTACATACCCTACCTAGCGAAACAGTTCGGGATGAATTGCCTGCGCTAGTTGCTCCAATGCATCAATCGCCCGTGGCCCCGGGCGGTTCGTAATGTCTGGATCCATCACCACAATCTGCCCATTCTTCACTGCGCTGATCCCCGCCCAACCAG
>JBDHWF010000110.1:0-12658 GCA_039810045.1 Chloroflexia bacterium | reverse complement strand
TTGCTGCTGGATATTCTTGACAAAGTGCATGATGATCATTTAGTATACGCGGCAACAATTGCATAGCATTCCACTCTTATCCAGAGGGGCAGAGGGACCGGCCCAGTGAAGCCCCAGCAACCACCCGTGAGAGCGGGCAGGTGCTAACTCCGGCAGTGCAGACTGGAAGATGAGAGGTGGCGCAGCCGTACCGGGCATTGTCTGGTAGGTCTTGGTCAACCTTCATCCTTCTGGGATGAGGGTTTTTCGTTTGGATGGTACAGCAGCGATAACGGGTGGGTGTGACGGCGGTTGGCGGCAGTTGTTGGTTTGACCAGTTGGAAGGAGCGATTCTGATGAGCAAGCAACAGGGATTCGAGACACTGGCGTTACACGCAGGGCAAACGGTGGACGCCACGGCAAAGTCACGGGCAGTGCCGATCTACCAGACCACGTCGTTTCTCTTTGATGACGCCCAGCACGCGGCGAACCTGTTCAGCCTGGCTGAGCCAGGGAATATCTACACGCGCCTTGGTAATCCGACGACCGATGTGTTCGAGCAGCGGATCGCCCAGCTTGAAGGGGGCGTTGGCGCGTTGGCGGTTGCTTCGGGGCAGGCGGCGGAAACGCTGGCGATTCTCAATATCCTGGGGGCAGGCGACGAGTTGATCTCGGCGACCAGCCTCTACGGTGGCACCTACAACCTGTTCGCCCACACGTTGCCCCGGTTGGGGATCACCGTGAAGTTCGTTGACCCGACCGACCCAGAGAATTTTCGGCAGGCCATCGGCGAGAAGACGCGGGCGATCTACGCCGAAACAGTCGGAAATCCGAAGCTCGACACGCTCGATATTGCCGCTGTGGCGGAGATCGCGCACGACGCGGGGATTCCGCTGATTATCGATAACACATTGCCCAGCCCCTATCTGGTGCGCCCGTTTGAGCATGGCGCGGATATTGTGATTCACTCAGCCACCAAGTTCATTGGTGGACATGGGACGAGTATCGGCGGGATCATTGTCGATAGCGGCAAGTTCAACTGGGCGAACGGGAAGTTCCCGGCCTTCACCGAGCCGGACAGTTCATACAACGGACTGCGCTATGTCGAAGCGTTGGGCGAGCAGGCCTATATCGCGAAGGCGCGGTTGCAATTGCTGCGCGATTTTGGCCCTGCCCTGTCGCCGTTCAACGCCTTCTTACTGCTGCAAGGGGTGGAGACATTAGCGCTGCGGGTAGAGCGGCACAGCCAGAACGCGCAGGCCGTTGCTGAGTTCTTGCAGGGGCATGAGGCGGTCAGTTGGGTCAATTATCCAGGGCTGCCCGCGCACCCCTCGCACGAGCTAGCCAAGCGGTATCATCGCCACGGTTTCGGCGCGATGATCGGCTTTGGGGTGCGCGGTGGGCTGGCGGCTGGCAAGCGGCTGATCGACAATGTGCAGCTTTTCTCGCTGGTGGCGAATATCGGTGATGCGAAGTCGCTGATCATTCACCCCGCCAGCACGACCCATTCTCAGCTGACCCCGGAGCAGTTGACGCAGACGGGTGTGAGCGACGACTTTATCCGGCTGTCGATTGGGATTGAGTCGCTTGACGACATTCTGGCCGATCTCGATCAGGCGCTGAAGGCCGCAGTGCGGGAAGAAGCGCTGGTTGGCGCGGGGGCGCGGGGCTAAGAATCGGCTGAGTTTTGGGGGGGCGCTGCCTGGGCGATCCCCACTAATGCGGCAAGCGCAGCAGGGCGGGGGCTGGATAGCCCCCGCCCTGCTGGTTTATTCCACAAGCGCCTTCATCCAGGGCAGATGTTCGCGATAATGCTCGGTCGTGTTGCCGCGAATGCGGCCAATGATCGGGCTGCCATCGTCGTCGCCCGGTTCATTGGGCAGGTAGTAGGAGTAGGGGCGTTGCAGATCAGCGTCGGTCAGTGTGTCAATCGTGGTCAGCAGTTGCTGGTGCGATGAGGTCAGCAGACAGCGGGCATCATCGAGTGAGCGGTGGTGGTGTTGCTCGAAGATGGCGGCGTTGATGGCGTCGATGTCGTGTTGCAGATAAAGGGCCTCGTCAATCCCCAGCCCCAGGTGGCGCGGCTGATGATTGAGCAGGACATCAATCGATCGTTCCCAGGCGGCGAGGTGCGCGATATGGTCTTTGACCGTCCAACCTGCGGCATCAGCCGGAATCGTTTGCAGATCATCGGACCACCCATCGAGCGTCGCAATCAGGTCGGCATAGGCAACGGCGATCTCCTCCTGTAAGGCGCGGACGCCTGGATTGTCGCTGGCAGCGGCGTGTGACATCAAGTTCTCTCCTTCTGTGGGCCACGGGTTAGGCTGAGGGGTTGGCGGCAGGGGCAGTGCGCACGATTTGTTCCATCCAGGGCAGGTGTTCGGCGTAATGTTCGCTGGTGTCCCCCACGATATATTGCCGGATGGGGATACGGTGGTGTTGCGGGAGGGTGGCGGGGCGATAGGCGGCATAGGGCTGTTGTAGATCGGCGTCGGTGAGCGTGCCGAGCAGCGCGAGTAGCTGCTGATGGATGGCGACGAATGCAGCGCGGGCAGCGGCAGCGGTGAGGTGGGCGTGCTGGTCGCGGATCATGGCGTTGCTCAGCAGGTAATCATCGTCGGCAGCGCGCAGATAGACCTCCTCTGGTACTCCGAGCCCTTCGTGCCGTGGCTGACCATTGAGCAGGAAGACAATCGATCGTTCACAGGCCGTCAGGTGGGTCAGGTGGTCTTTGACGGTCCAGCCTGCGGCATCGGTTGGCACGGTCAGTTGCTCGTCTGTCCAGGAATCTAACGCAGCGAGTAATCGCTCATAACTGACGGTGATCTCTTGTAACAGGGCGTCGCGGTCAGCGGTGGCGTTCTCTGGCATTCCCTCGGCCCTCCAACAAATAGTTCGTATCGTGTGTAGGGGAGTGTAGCAGGTGTAGATGGGGTTGCCTAGCGTTGCTAGGGCATACACAGTGCGGATTAGCTGGCTTGTGGCGCAGCATCCTGTGGCGCAGCTAGACGATTGGGCGGAGTTCTTCGAGGTCGAGATCGCGTTGCACTCGCCGGAGGATATCATCGGCGATCAGGCCACGGTTGCGCAGGTCGATCAGGGCTACCCGCTGGGCGCTGATGATTTCGTTGCGCAGACGCCGATGGGCGGCAATGTGGTCGTCGTCGCGATCAATCGGGTCGAGTGAGGCGGGCAGATGGCTCAACTGGTGCTGATATTGGTGTTGCAGTTTGTTGGTGGCAGCTTCTGGGACCCAGGTGGCGGTGGTCAGATCGGTCAGTTGTTGCAATGCGGCCTCGGCGATGGTGCGGCGGGCCAGGACTTCCTCACGGGCCTGTTCATCATCGGTGCCAATACCAAGTCGCCGCACGAGGGGTGCCAGCGTAAGTCCCTGACCGACCAGGGTAGCGAGAATGACGGTAAAGGTCAGGAAGATGATCAGGTTGCGTTGGGCGAAGGGGGCGCCAGCCGCTGTTTCCAGCGGGAGCGCGAGTGCGGCGGCCAGCGAGACGCCGCCACGCAGTCCAGCCCACGACAGGATGGCAGGGATTTGCCAGGGCGGGGCGGGATCGCGTTCGCGGAGTCGGCGGGACGCCAGCCTGGGCAGGTAGGTGGTGGGGAAGACCCAGATGATCCGCACGAGGATCACGGCGGCGATAATCGCGCCGATGGCGATCGCCATTTCTGCGGTGGTATACGCATTCAGGCCCTGCATAACGCCCCGCAGTTGTAGGCCAATCAGGATAAAGACGAGGCCGTTGACCAGAAAGACGGCGAACTTCCAGACAGTAGCACCAAAGACACGACTGAGCGGATCAAAGATGATCGGGCCGCTCCGTCCATGCACAAGTCCAGCCACGACGGTTGCCAGGACGCCGGAGACTTGCAGGTTCTCGGCCAGCAGATAGATGGCGGCAGGGGCGAGCAGGGAGGCGAGGATTCCGGCTGGCGCGGTGGAGAGCAGCGGTAGGAGCCGATTGAGCAGCCAGCCAGCGGCGATACCGATCACGATACCCCCTAGCGCCATGATGACAAAGCTGATCCCGGCGGCGGTGAGGGAGAAGCTGCCACTGACAACCGCCGCAACCGCGAAGCGCAAGGTGACCAGGGCGCTGGCGTCGTTGACCAGGCTCTCGCCTTCAAGGATGGTGACGAGGCGGCGAGGTACGCCGAGGTATTGAAAGATGGCGGTGGCGGCTGCGGCATCGGGTGGGGCGACGATTGCGCCGAGGACGAAGGCGGCGGGCCAACTGAAGTTGGGGATAGTAGCGTGGGCGATCAGGGCGACGACGACGGTGGTGAAAAGGACGCAGCCGATGGCGAGCAGACTGATCGGGCGCAGGTTGGCGCGGAAGTCGCGCCAGGAGGTGTCGTAGGCGGCGGCAAAGAGGATGGGTGGGAGGAAGAGGACGAAGAGCAGTTCGGGGTTGAGCGTAATGCTGGGGCCGTGCGGGATCAGGCCAAGGATGAGGCCGCCCAGCACCAGCAAAATCGGGTAGGGAAGGGTGAGGCGGTCGGCAATGGTCGCGAGCAGGGTAACCGCCGCCAACAGGATCAGAATCAGTTCGACGCCGTGCATGGAGAGAGTCCTTCTCTGGGTCAGTTGCTGAGAGCAAGGGGTTGTCCCTGTGGGGTTGCGGCAGCTAGCTGTCGGTGTCTGATGAGACAGACCACTATCCCACGATTGGTGATTGCTTTCTGTGGACAACCAGGCCCACAGTGCCATGATCATGCACCGAATACTGCTCACCCTACGCCCAACTATAGCAGAGAACGGACGAGGTGCGCGATGAGATAGTGCGGTGATGCTAACCGCACGCAGACCGCTTGATAGTCGGCCAGTACGGCAGCACGAAATAGGGAATGTCGCAGGCGTGTCTGGAGATTGCCTAGCGTTGCTGGACGATACCGAGCAGCAGGTCACGATTGGCGGCAATCGCGGCGCGGGCTGTCCACACGCTGTAGTGCCAGGTGCGCCAATCATCCTGCGCTGTGAACTGCCTTTCGTGCAGGAGGGTGTCGGCAATCTGCCGCTGACTGGCTGGGTCGAGGCGCGGGAGGGCGGCGATCAGGTCGGGAACGGTATCGGCACTGAGCGCGGTGACATAGTCCCGATCAAAGGGCCGTGTATTTTCAGGACGGATGGCGAGATCCAGGTTCGCTTTGACGATCATGGCATCGGGGTTGATCACGTTGAGGATCAGCAGGGCAGCGAGGGCGCTGACCAATGCGCCAAACGGAAAGCGATCACGCTGGTCGCGGAGGGTGGTGGCACAGAACCAGATGAACAGCACTGCCAGCCAGAGCATGAACGCGGTGGTGTAGATTCGCAGTTCGGTCAGGCCATACGTTTCCTGGTAGAGGCGCATCCGGCGGAGTGCCGAGGCCATGATCGCTACCAGCAGGGCGATCAGGCTGCTGGCGAGGATGCGAAAGAGCCAACGGGCGGCGGGGTGATCGGGCCGAATCAGCCAATGCAGCCCCAGCAAAACGGGCAGCACTAAGGCGCTCACCGTCGTCAACTCGAAGAAGCCGCGTCGCGCATATTCGGCGTAGGTGAGAGTGGTGGAGACCAGGACAACCTGTTCACCCCCAAAGAGGTAGCGAATCTGGACGATCACAAAGGCGAGAAAGAGGATATTCAGCGCGCCGAGGATGACCCCCAGTTCGATTGGCCCCAAGGTGAGTACCTTGGGCGGGGCGGCTGCCGCGAGTTGCCAGGGCCGCGCGAAGCAAACCAGGTGCAGGAGGCCCGCCACGATCCAGGCGCAGAAGCCGATCAGGATCAGGTGACCGAAGACGTTGGGCAGGTTGAAGTGGAGCAGATCGCTGAGTAACCCCGCAAAGACGGCATCGGCGGCGACAAAGAGCCCCCCAAAGAGCAGGAGGAGAGGAATCACGATCAGCAGGCCGCGCATGGCGGCCCCAACCGTCTGATACCAGCGCCCGTTCAGGCGCAGTTCGCCCCAATCGATGTCGTGGAAAAGCAGAATGAAGGGGTTGAACGCTGCGCCGAATCCAGCCTGAATCCCTGCCAGCAGATAATCGATCAATCCGGCCACGCGCAGCCGCCCAGCGGTCAGGCGTGCCAGGAGTAAGGTCAGGGTGCCAACGGTGGCGAGGAAATTCAGCCCCCGCAAGATCGCGGAATCGCGCCAAACTAGCAGGATGGTGAGGCCAACGACCACGGGGATCAGCCAGCGCCCGCCGCCAGTGAGCGGCAGTCGTTGCCAGCGGGCAACCAGGAGGATCGCGCCGAGCAGGATCAGCACACTGAGCGACAGATTGATCCCTGTCGGCGCAGGCCGCAGGAGCAGGTCGTAGACCACGCCGAGCAGCAGACTGACTCCCAGGATGGTGAACCCCAGCGCCGTTTTGGCGGCAAGCGGGGCGGCAGTCGTCGGTTGTATTGGCGCAGGCGTGGCTGGCTGGCTGGCTGCGGTCATCCGTCCTCCGGCGTTAGGCGATCGTTCTAGGCACTTGCAGTGGTGGTGTCGTGGATCGTAACGCACAGCGCGGGGCGAGGGTAACAGGCAGCAATGGCGGGCCGGAGATCTTCCGGCCCGCCTGAATGCGTTGGCGCTCAGTCGGCGACGATTGGCTCACGGGTGGGGTCGGGCGCGATTGGTGCAGTGCCAAAGGCGTGATGATGATAATCGTGTTCGTGGGGCGGGCCGACCGCTACCCACATTTCGCCGCGTGATGGGGCGGCGATCACCGAGGCGAAGGTGATCGTGTCGGAGTTGGCGGCATCGCCAAGGGCGCGGGAGAGGGTGTTGGGATAGGTTGCGCGGTCGCGCAGGATCGTTTGCATGGTCGTGGCGTTGAGTTGGCCGTGATGTTCGTTGAGCAATTCGCGCATCCGGCTGAGGCGGGTTTCCGTGTTCGGTAGGTAGGAATCACTGACCCGTTCCTCATGGCGCAGCGATTCGGCGATGTAATGGTTCGAGTGGGCCAGCAGGTCGCGCTCTGGGTTCAGGCGGGCATCGCTGGTGGGCGTGGTTTCGATGTCGGCGGCGACGCCGTGACTGTCGAGCATGATCAGATTGCGGGATGAGGCGCGGGGTACGGCGCGAATGGCGGCGACGGCGGACTCAACACTGTCGTGGGTTAGGGCGAGGCGGGAGAGGAAGTAGCGCGGGAAGCCGAGCCGCCAGCCATCGCAGGTGAGGAAGTTGGCAAAGACGCCGAGGCCCGCCGCATTGATCCCGATGTAGGAAACCTGCCCGGCGGGGGTCAGCATCAGGACGGCGGGGCTATCGTCGGGGTAGATCTCCAGCACAACCCCGATCTCGCGATAGAAGGCGGGCAGGTCGGCATTCTGCCCGACGAGTGGCGTGTTGTCGGGGGTGGCTCCGGCGAGGATCGCAAAGGTGGTGCATTCATCGCCCTGATCTTGGGGGTCAGCGAGCCTGGGGGCGGGGCTGGCTGGCGTCGGCGCGGCGACTTCGGCGCGGAGTTGCAGCAGATACGCTTCGGCGAGGGGGAGATGCGCCCCTTCCGCGACGCCCTGCACTTCTTCATCGAGGAACGGTGCGTGTTCGCGCACATAATCGCGATATTTCGCGGCGGCGGTCAGTGCCTGCGCTGGGGTGAGTTGCTTGTTCCGGCTGAGCCGCGTCAAGGCGAGGTCGCGATGGCGGTGAATCAGGTCGCCACAGGCTTCACCAAACTGCCGACCAATCGTGCGGTGTGTGCCGCCAAGGCGGAATGCGGGGAACGTGCGGGGGGTGGGGGGCATTGGGCGCTCCTTTCCTGGCGGCTGGTCGATCTTCCGAGAACTTTCGCCGCTGTGCTGGCAGGATACACTGGATAGGGGCGGTTGTCACGAAGGGAGAATAGGGCCCATTCACCCCTGCCAAAGGATTGACAGTGGTACACTGCGGGGCATCGCGGGAAACGAATACCAGGGTATGAGCGGTGAGGGGAAAGGGAGCGTGATGGGAGCGAATGGAACGGGCGAGGTACTGGCGTTGCCGCTGGTGCTGGCGCTTGATGTAGGCACTTCGTCGACCCGCGCCATGCTCTTTGATGCGCACGGCGTAGCGTTGCCGGGGGTGGTCGCGCAGACTCCAGTGGAGTTAACGTTGACGTCCGATGGTGGCGTAGAGGGCGACGCCGACACCCTCTTTCGGGTGGCTGTTGGCGTGATCGACGACGTGTTGCGCGAGGCGGGGTCGCTGGCGCAGGGGATCGCGGCGGTTGGCGTCTCGTGTTTCTGGCATAGTTTGCTGGCCGTGGGGCCGAATGGCGAGGCGTTGACGCCTGTCTATTCCTGGGCTGATGACCGCAGCGCGGCAGCGGTCGACCAACTCCGTGGGGAAATCGATGAGCAAGCGATGCACGACCGTACTGGCTGTGTGATTCACACCAGTTACTGGCCGGCGAAACTGCGCTGGCTGGCGCAAACCCAACCAGCGTTGTGGCGCGGGCAGACCCGCTGGATTGGCTATGGGGAATATCTGTTGGGGCGGTTGACTGGCAGTATGGCCTGTAGTGTGGCGATGGCGTCGGGCACGGGACTGCTGAATCAGCACGATACCGATTGGGATCAGCCGTTGCTGGAGCTGCTGGGGGTGGCGCGGGAGTCGTTGCCAGAACTGATTGACCGCGATCAGGCGTTGCCGCCATTGCGCGCTGAATGGGCGCAACGCTGGCCGATGTTGGCGCAGGCGCAGTTGTTCCCCAGCGTTGGGGATGGGGCCTGCAACAATGTGGGCAGTGGCTGCGTGACCCCCGAACGATTGGCGTTGAGTGTTGGTACGTCGGGCGTGATGCGCGTGATTGTGCGGCAGGAGTCGCTGGAGATCCCCCGCCAGGTCTGGTGCTATCGGCTCGACCGCCAGCGGTTCGTCTTGGGTGGGGCGTTGAGTAATGGCGGTGTGGTGGTCGATTGGCTGCGGGGGGCGTTGCAGTTGCCTGATGATGCGGCGGAACAAGTGGCCGCGTTGTCCCCTGACGCGCACGGGCTGACCGTGCTGCCATTTTGGGCCGGACAGCGCACCCCCGAATGGAACCCCCGTGCGACGGCGTCGATTATCGGGATGACGCTGGAGACGGAGCCGTTGGCGGTCTTGCGGGCGGGGTTAGAGGCAGTGGGTTTGCGCTTTGCGTTGGTTCACGAGCTGTTGCAGCCGCTGGTCGCTACGCCCTACGAGATCGTGATCAGTGGTGGGGCATTGGGGCATTGGCCGATCTGGCCGCAGATTATCGCCGATGCGCTGGGGCATTCGCTGGTCGCTTCGGCAGAGCCAGAGGCGTCGGCGCGGGGCGCGGCGTTGATCGCCTTGCTGGGGCTTGGTGTGATCAAGGAATTGGAAGATGCGCCAGTCGGGTTGGGCCAAACCTATCAGCCTGACTCCGCCGCCCACGAACGATACACCGTGGCGCGCCGACGGCTGGAACGGTTGCAGGCGGCATTGCGCGAGGCGGAGACGGAGGCGTAAAGAGGGTGTGACGGGACAAGCGCATTGCCTGTCCGGGCCATTCCGACAAGGCGAGATCGCTCCTTCGGTCAATTGTTGCCACGTTGCCGCCAGTATATTCCCTGCCTGCCTCCGCTGGCAATACTGGTAGAAAAGGGACTGCACTAGCCCAGGCACTACCGCCGCTTGTGTTGTGATTGTCCCTAGGGGGGCTGGCGACTGCAGTCGCGGCTGGCTGGCCTCACGGCCACGAAGTCCGCCTGCGCGGACTGCCAACTTGGGCAAGGCGTGTGCCTGCTGCCTGGACAATCAAGCGGCAAGCTGCTGTAGCGCGTCACATTGCCTATACCACATCCCCGCCAACAATACTGGATCAGGCGCGGCCTGCAACAACAGAACGTTGCTGCGGGCCGCGTTTCGTGATCATCGTGGCTGATAGTTGCGGCAGATCTTGGGGCTAGGAAACGAGATTGGCGCGGCCCCAGTGGTGCTGCAGGAAATGGCCCTGCCCGGACTGTTCAAGGATTGCTTTGACGGCGGATTCAGACTGGTGTTCGACCGGGAACTGCTCGACGGTGGCGAGGTGCAGGGCGACGCGGGCGGCGAGCGCGGCAGCCATTTGCAGGCCCCGCAGCGTTACTTTGTCCACGGTGTCCCCTTCGGTGTGGCCGTAGCCGCGCCCGATCATGCCCGCGGTGGCGTCGCGGCTGTTCAGGGTCATCGTGGGGTAGCCCGCCAGGAAGAACGGGAAGTGGTCGGAGTGCGCGGAGAGGCGATTGGTGACGCTGTACTCGTAGTGCAGTTCCTGGCGAAGCTGTTCGCAATAGGCGACGAGATCATCGTTGCTGGTGACAGAGATCTGTTCCTGCCCACCGCCGCCCCGCCCCGCGCCATCGAGGTTGACGAGCAGGTGTAACTGCTCGATGGGTGTGTTGGCGTAGTAGGCGGTGTGGTGGAAGCTCCCGCCCAGGCCAAGTTCTTCGTAGCCGAAGCAGATGATCCGCACGGTGCGCCGGAGCTTTCCTGCGAACGGGGCGAGCAATCGCCCGACTTCCAGGCCGACCAACGTGCCAGCGGCATCGTCGCCCGCGCCCTGCGCGATGTCGTGGCCGTCGTAATGGCCGCCAAAGAGGACGATTTCTTCGCGCTGCTGCCCCGGAATATCACCGATCACGTTGGCGGAGTGAGAGCGATAGGTGCGGTTTTCCAGGTGGAGGCGTACCTTGGCCGTCCCGCGCTCGGCTAGCCGCCGGATCAGCGCGCCCACTTCGTAGGAGATCCCCACGGCGGGGATCGGGGCTTCGTGGTCGCTGTCAGCGGGGCCATTCGGAGTGCGGGCGTAGAGTGCGCCGGTGATGTGCAGCAGGCCAGGGTTCTTGTTGACGAAGATGTAGCCGATCGCGCCAGCATCGACCGCCATCCGATATTTATCGGTGCGGTGGAGGCCGAGTTCGCCGGGGCGATTCGTTTCGGCGGCGCTGAGCACGATCTTGCCGCGTACCTGTTCGCCAGCGCGGGCGTAGTCCGCCGTTTCCCCCTCGCCAAGGTCGATCAGTTCGCCCGTGAGATCACCGGCGGGGGAGAACGGCATGGCAATCGCGGACAGGTGCCGCTCCACGGGGGCAGTCAGGGCGAGGTCACACGCGCCGCGCTCCCAGGTGTAGACCGGGAATTCGGCGAGGTGGGCATTCAGCAGGCCGTATTCCTGCATCTTGTCCAGCAGGAACTCGGCGGCGGCGTGTTCGCTGGCCGAGCCGCCAAAACGCGAACCGATATCGTCGCAGAGATGCCGCAGATTGGTGTAGATCTCGTTTGAAGTCCACACCTCCCCCAGAATCTGACGTTCAATCGCCCGTTCGTTATCGTTCATCGCTCCTCCCTATGGCTACTACGTTGTTGCCAGTGGTCAACGCCACGGCGTAGCGGCTACGCTGTCACCTCCTGCAAGAAGCGGCGCACGGCGGTGACGAAGTCGGGGAACGCGGCGCGGCGGATATTGTGGCCTGCGGTGGGGAAGTTGACGACCTGCCCCTGCTTCAGGTGTTGCTGGGCGTCGGCGGCGACCTCCGGCGTGACGATTCCGCCACGGGCGGGGTCGGCAGTGAGCAACAGGACGGGACAGGTGATCTTGGCGGCGGTGTCGCGCCACTGGAGGTTGCCAACGATGCGCGGGCTGTCGAAGACGCCGAGGTTGAGTAGGGCTTTGGCGTCGGCCCAGGGCAGGCGTTCGGCCTCTGACCAGTCGGGGCGCTCCTGTGCGGTCTGGGCGTATCGTTCTTCTGGTGAGAGGGCCTTGAAGCCCTTGATCCAGGTCAGCCACGGCGGGCTGCCGAGTGGCGCGCTGCTGTCGGCGGGGGTGGCGGGGAGATTGTCGTTGCCCATTGGCTGCGCGGTGTCGCGCCACCCTGGATCTTCGAGGATTACGGCGCGAATCTTGTCTGGCGCGGTGGCGGCGACCCCGGCAGCGGTGCCAGCGCCCATTGAGTGGCCGAGCAAGACAGGTTGATGCAGCCCAAGGGCGTCGATCACGGCCAAGACATCGCCGACCGCCCGTTCGCGGAAGCCCCGCTCGGTGCCGCCACTGCGCCCGTGACCGATCGCGTCGATCATGATTAGGTCGTAGTCGTTGGCGAGTGCGGCGGCGACTGGCGCCCAGCAGAGGCCGAAATCAGTGAAGCCGTGCAACATGACAACAGCGGGCTTGGTGGGGTCGCCCGTGCGGTAATAGTGGATCGGCATGCCGTCGTGCTGCACTTCGCCATCGGGCCAATCACGCCAGTCGCTCATTGGATTCCTCCTTGCTCTAGGTGGTGGGTTCAGTGGTCGTGGGGGCATCGTAGCACGAATGGCGTGAGGATGCCCCGCTAGTTTCGCAGGTAGTAAGGTGGAGGATAAACCCGCGCTTAGGGTGCGCCAGACTAATAACAAGGCACCATGCCAGGGGACAATCAAGAGCGGACGAGAGCGCGAGTATCAGCTATCGGCGATACCTTGGTACAGGGAGCTAGCGGAGCAATGCGGTTGGCAGTGGGTGACTGATGGCGCAGCCCAGCAAAGAGGCAGCGGTCAGGCGAGGTTATTCGCCGCGTAGCCGTCGCAGTTCGGCTTCGAGGGCGGCAGCGTGCTGCTGCGCTGCTGCAAGCTGGGCATCGCGTTCAGCCAGTTGCGCTTCGGCTTCACGCTGGGCCGCTTCGGCCAGACGGCGGTGTTGCTGAGCTTCCCAGTAGGTTGGGAGCAGTTGCCCGTCCTGA
>JBDHWF010000109.1:0-12696 GCA_039810045.1 Chloroflexia bacterium | reverse complement strand
AGCACTTCATGCAGCCGAGCCTGTGATACACCACCGTGTGCCAGCCCCAGCACTCGCAGATTATCCAGGCCAGAGAGATAGGGATAGTAGGCGGGGATTTCCACCATTGCCCCGACCCGCTGCAAGATTGCCCCACTGCTCGCCCGAATATTCTGACCGAGGATCTCGATCTCCCCCGCGTGTGGCGCGATCAGCCCTAAGATCATCGCAATCGCTGTGGTTTTCCCGGCTCCATTCGGCCCCAGGAAGCCATAGACTTCGCCGCGCTGCACTGCAAGGTCAAGCGCATCGACGACGGTGCGGGGGCCATATCGCTTGGTCAGCCCGCGCACGCGCAGGACTACCTCAGCAGGGGCGCTTACCGCTGGGGCCATCACTCCTGGTTCAATCATTTCCACCATCCTATTCACGATCCTTTCACGCTTGGCTCGTCGTATCGCTCGACTACAATAGCGTTCTATTGCTGCGATCAGATGTCCACGTTGTTAACATTTTGTGTCATGTGGCAGGGATGGCGATATCGAAGGGAGGGTGCGTTGTGGCTGATGATTGCGTCTTTTGCCAGATCGTGGCGGGGAAAATTCCGGCCAGTGTGGTGTACGAAGATGAGCGGATGCTGGCGTTTATGGATTTACACCAGTTGAACCCTGGGCATCTGTTGGTGATCCCGAAGGGGCATATCCCAACGCTCGACCAGTTGCCAGTCAACCTTGCGGGGCCGTTGCTCCAAACGGTGGTGCTGCTCACGCGCGCCGTGCAGCTGAGTATCAAGCCCGATGGTATCAACATCTGGCAATCGAACGGTGAGGCGGCGGGGCAAGAGGTCTTGCACGTGCATTTCCATATTGTTCCGCGCTTTGTTGACGATGGGCTGAGGCAGATTTATGCCGTTGCCCCACCTGTCACGCCGCGTAGCGAACTTGATCAGTTGGCAGCGCAGATTCGGGCGGAGTTGCCAGGAATGTCATAATGCTGCAACTGGCCTGCGCCACCGTAGGAGGAGCATCGCGGCCAGGGTGTAGAGCAGGATCGTTAGCACGCCACTCTCCCCGGCAATATAGCGGGCTGCGGGGGCGCTGGTGCTGAGGAGCATGAACTGGCCCCAGAAGATATTGTGCGCCGAATGAATCAGCGCAGCAGGCCAGACACTGTTACTACGCAGGCGTAACTCCCCAAAGATCACGCTCAGGGGCAGTACCACCAGCGTGAACAAGATCGTCGTTATCGCTGTATTCCCTTCAGTATTGTAGGCATTGGCGATGAAGATCAGTGGATAATGCCAGACAGCCCACAGTAGGCCACCGAGCAGATAGGCCGGAAGTCGACCGAACACCAGCAGCTTTGGCAGTAAATAGCCACGCCAGCCCAGTTCCTCACCCAATGAAAACGTGAGCGTTTGCAAGATCAGCAAGCCCAGGAGATACAAGGCTAGGTTGGGCCATTTCACCGCATAGGCGAAGCCCTGGAATGAGGCTGGCACAATCTTCCAGATAGCGGCATAGGCACCGCCTAGCACGATCAGGGGGAGCAGCAGCGCTAGGCCCCAACTCCGCCACCCGCTGCGGCGCAGTCCCAGTTGGCTGAAGATTGCGCGCTGGTAGCCCTCCCGCGTGATCACCAACAGCATCAATCCCGTTGCCAGGGTGGGGATGAACATATATAACGCCAGGGTGAGCGGCTGGTTGATCGCCGCGCAGAGGATTGCCAGGGCTAAGACCAGGATCGCAAAGATTCCCGCTTTGTACTCATCGCGTAGTGTGCGTAACATCGTTCCTCCCAAGCAATATCGTTCCGCGTAGCAGACAGCAAACGACCGAGAGCATGATCACTCTCGGTCGCTTGTCTCGCCCTGCGGCGATACAGGGCATTTGTTGAACGGTTTGGTGGTTTTATGCCGCTTGTGTGGGTCGATTCGCGGTGAGCGTCACGACCTTGCCCACAGGCTCAGCTGCGGTCTGCGGCTGCTTTCTAGCATCTACCTTGGGGAGGAGTGGCACAATCGCCATTGCCACGAAAAGCAGTGCCCAGAATGTGAGTAGTACAATCGCAATCATGAGAAGCCCCTTTCATCGTTGTACAGATCGTCGTTGATCCGCTTGCGTCATCATGGTCGCTACCATGACCTTGTTATGTACCCAGCATAGCGGGGAATACTCACGAGAAGATGACGCCTTTGTGACAGAATTGTGAATAATGCGGCCACACTTGCTATTGATAAGACGTAAGTTGCCGATATTTGGTTGCAGCGGCGGGATTTATCGTCGTGTGGTGACTCCCTTGGCCCACTGGCGCATAGTGAGAACACCAGCCAGTAGGAGCAGAGCCAGCAGCGGGCCGTACTCGACCGCACGGATAAGCGGCCACCAACGGCTGTAGCTGGGGGCAATATAGGTCAGGTCGGTCAGTTGACTCGCGCCACTGGCCCAGAGCCAGCCCAACATCGGCGTCAGCGCGAACGGCAGCAGGCCACGCCCAGCCGGAAGCAACACCGCGATAAACGGCAAGAGCCAGGCGAAGTACCACGGCTCGACTACGGCATTGAGCAAGAGCGCAAGCCCAAAGAGCGTCGCCGCTCCGCGAATTACGGCCAGATCATTGCCGCCTCGCCAGAGCAAATAGAGCGCCGTCAGGCCCAGGATCACCGCCGCTGTGAGCGTGGCGAGCAATGAACCCGCCGAAGTGATGAGGCCGAAAAGCTGTACCAGAACGTAATGCAGACTATCATTGAAGACCGCTTCGCCAGCCTCGGTACCCAGACCAACCAGGGCCGCGCCGCCAGCCGTTGCGAATGGCGCAATACCCGCCAACAGCGCGACAATGCAGGTAACGGTACCGGCTACACGCCACCGCCTGACCAGTGGCACGGCGAGCAGCAAGGGGATCAACTTGACCAGGACAGCGAAGGCCAGCGCCACACCACTACCCACGCGCATCGTGATCGCATTTCCTCGTGGCCCCACGATCAACGCCAGCCCAAGGATCACCCCGGCGATCATCAGCGCGTCATTGTGAGCGCTATGGGCGAAGTGGAGGATTGGGGTCGGGCTCCACGCATAGAGCAACACCCGTTCCAATGGTAGGCGTAGCCGCGAAAGGAGGAGCAGCAGTGCGCCGATTACCGCGAGGTCGGCCAATACTGCGACTGTCTGTTGTGCCTTGATACTATCCGGGGCAAAGCGATACGTCAGCGCAAAAACTGCCTGGGCCGCTGGGGGATACGGCGTATGTTGCGCCTTCTGGTTGATCGGTTCCCAGAGGTGGTCGCGCAAGTGTGCTAGTGCGGGGTCTGCTGGTGCATACTGGTAAGGACTGATCCGTGCTGTCGCCACCTTGCCATCCCAGATGTAGCGATAGAGATCGTCAGAGAGGGCTGGTGTGGAGCTGAGCAGGATCAGGCGTGGCGCGAATGCCAGCGCGAGGATCAGCAGGAGTGGCCCGCGGCCCGCTGGGCGCAGCACGATCGCCGCCGCAATCAGAAACAGGATGAACGCGAGCGCGAAGGCGACATTGTAGACCAGGAGCGGCGTATGTCCCGCTCCAGCGAAGAAGGCGGCCCCACCCCAACAGAGGGTGATCCCCAACCCAAGACAGGCCAGTAGGAGTACACCGCGCTGGTTGCCTGATTCGTTGATTGGCACTGGTGCTTCCTCAGCCTGTGGCACCGCGTTCTCCCTTTGGGCAGCAGCACTGTCGCGGGGGAAGTCTACAGGCTTTTGGCGGCCCTGGCACTGCGCCGCACGCACCAATGTAAAACGGCTCCAAGTTGGCGCACGCTGCGCCCTCGGAGCCGTCTACGGTTGTTGTCGAGAATTGCTTAGATTAACGCCTCTTTACCGCAGGCACGGAGAATCCGCTTCCGGGTTTCTTCCGGGCAACCGTTCTTGCGGCCAATTGACCCGATCAGTTGCAGGACATTTCCCTCAAAGCGAAACCGCTCGACACAAGGAGGGCAATGGTCAAGGTGCATCTGCACCTCGCGCTGTTCCGCCTCATCCAGTTCGCGGTCAAGGTAGGTATAGAGACGTTCTTCGCATTCCTTACAGTCGAACATGGTTCTTGCTCACCTTTTGTCCTGTTCCTCGACAGGCGCTGCCCTCAAATATCTACGGTTTGTTGCCGCCCGATTGCCAGCTAGGCGTTGGCGTTGACACCATAACCAGCCTCACGGGCTTCGTCCCAGAGTAACTTCTGTAGTCGTCGCCGCGCTCGATACAACCGCGACATCACTGTACCAATAGGGATATCGAGAATCTCTGCAATCTCGCGATACGAGAACCCTTCGATATCGGCTAGCAATTCCACCTGGCGGAACTCCACTGGTAATTCCTCAAGCGCGGCTAACACGGCATCATCACCGATCCGACTCAATACATCGCGCTCAGGGTTTTCCTGCTTTGGCCCCACACCACTTTCAGCCAGATGATCGTAGAGATAGTACTCCGTGACATTCTCAATCGAGTCGCTTGGCCGGCGCTTGCGCCGCCGATACTGGCTGATAAACGCATTGTTCAGAATCCGAAAGAGCCAGGCCCGTAAGTTCGTCCCTTCCTCAAAACGATCAAGCGCACGGAAGGCGTTCAGGTAGGTCTCCTGGACCAGATCTTCCGCATCTTGTGGGTTACGGCTCAGCCGCAGCGCCGTTCGATACAAGGCATCGAGTTGACTTAGTGCCTCAACTTCGAGGCGGGCCTGTCGCTCCTGCTGCTCCTGCGTCGCCTCGTCAGTCACGTCCATAGTTCCCGATCCGGCCTATCAGCAATTCATGCTGACATCCATTGTAACGTCGCCTCGCGGCACGTATTCCCAACTATCGGGCGACATTGCCCCAATAGGTATATTCTCAGGTCATTATAGCCTGTTGCTAAAAGTGTGTCTTGGTGCGTAATTGGTGGTTGAAGATAGTCGCAGTGAGCAGCCTGGCGATTCCAGTAGACCTGACCCCTGCTGTGCAATCCGCTGTCTTGGCTGACTGGGTTCACTTACTGTTGATCGCCGTCTGCCAGTACAGCCTGATAGAGCGTACGCCGTTCGAGTTGCTTGAGGGGATCCTCCTCCTGCGTGGGGATTGGCAACGATAGTGTTTGGCGAGTGTGCAGGTCAAATCGGGCATCATGCGCCAGGGCGTGTAAGACGATGTTGGTCATATTCAGCCGCCGCCCATTGTGCTGGGTAGGGCTATCGCTAGTCATCCGTTGTCCATCGACAATCAGGACAGTGCCACTCCCCAACACCGTTAGTTCGCCAGCAGGCGTGATGATCGCCGCAGTATCTTCGTCAATGCCCAGCCCCAGTTGCGCTGGATTGAGGGCGACCAACGTCAGCAAGCGACCAATCCGATCACGCTGGCGAAAATGCTGGTCGATGATCACACCAGAGATCAAGCCAAACCCCGCAGCGAGTTGCCCCATGTGGGCGCGTGGGCTGGTACCACTCGCCCCGGTCGCCACCATATGCTGCGACATAATCGAGGCTCCGGCACTCGTCCCAGCGACCACAACGCCAGCGGCGTGTCGTTCGCGGATCAACTGCTCGATAGGGGTGCCACCAAGGATCGCCGCTAGCCGCATCTGATTGCCGCCGCTGATGAAGATCCCCGTGGCAGCGGCGATTGGGGTTGCCGAGGCCCGATCCAATGCGGCAGCACGATCCGCAACGTAGACGACCTCAGCAGTGGCCGCGCCAAGATTGAGGAAGATCGCTTTATACCGTTGACCAGCATCTTCAATCGACGAGGCCGTGGGAATGATCGCGATGCGGGCGGCAGGGCCACCAGCAAACTCCACAAAGCGGCGCAAAATGATCCGCTCTTTGATCTTATCTTCGGCTCCACCAATTGGCATCAACATACCAGGACGACTCAAATCTGCTGCTCTATCCATTCGTTGCCTCGCTGCACAGTAGGTAATGAAGGAGTATACCCGAAGCAGAGTACGGGTGAAAGTGCTCACCAGCAGCAGGATAGAGATGGGCGATTCGCTTGACCATGGTTCGATAAACCGCCTATAATCGGGAAGATTGGCTCATCATTACACGGGGAATAATGTTAGCCCATTGTGTTCATGTTCCTTGAACACTGGTATTTCTGGTATAGCTTGAGCAATCAACATGGTACAGGAAGGATGGAAAAATGACTGATCAGTATCGGATTAAACGACGACCATTGGCGCTAGGGATCCTGGCAACAACGGTGTTGACTGCCTGCGGGGGCGGCGGTACACCCAATGTCGCGCCAAATCCCTCAACCAGCACGGCACCAAGTGCCGCGGGCAGTAGTACTGCTCCTTCAGCGCAACCCGCCGGTAGCAGCACTGCGCCAAGCAGTAGCGCGGCTGCGTCAGGAAGCACTGCGCCGAGCGCGAGTGCCGCTGCTGCTGGCAGTCCTACTGCGAGCGGAACCCCTGCGGCCAGTGCGGCAGCGAGTGGCCCGCGTATCCCCGCCCCAGCGAACAAGAAAGATCTCATCATTGTCACTGGTACCGATATCACCACGCTCGATCCCGTGATCAGCACCTCTGGGAATGATCCGAACGTGCATTTCACGATTTTTGATAACCTGCTCTATCGTGATGCTAGCGGCAAGCTCCAACCGATGCTTGCCACCGAATACAAGTCGGTCGATGACACTACCTGGCAGTTCAAGTTGCGCGATGGCGTGAAGTTCCACAATGGCGATCCGCTGACCTCGGCGGACGTGAAGTTCTCGATTGAGCGCACCTACGATCCAAACACGAAGGGCTCGGCAGTGGCGTCGACCTTTGCCACGATCGCCTCAGTCGAAACGCCCGACCCGATGACGGTCGTGTTCAAAACGAAGGCCCCTGACCCCCTCTTGCCCGCCCGGCTTGCGTTCTACGGTGGGCAGATTGTGCCAGCCAAATATTTCCAGGCGCAGGGGCCAGAAGGTTTTAATAAGGCCCCGATTGGCGCTGGGCCATTCAAGTTTGTTGAGTGGGTCAAAGATGACCGCGTTGTGCTGGATGCCCACAAAGAGTATTGGGGTGGTGCGCCGAATGTCGATCGGGTGACGTTCAAGCCGCGCCCGGAAACTGCCGCGCGGGTCAGCGAATTGGTCAGTGGGCAGGCCGATATTGCGCTGAATATCCCACCTGACCAGATCGACCAGATCAATAAGGCGGGCAAAACGCGCGTGGAAACAACGCTCTACGCCGGGCTCTATGTCCTTGCCGTCAACTCGAAGCAGCCAATCTTT
The DNA here is from genome assembly GCA_039810045.1 of Chloroflexia bacterium. Taxonomy (GTDB): domain Bacteria; phylum Chloroflexota; class Chloroflexia; order Thermomicrobiales; family CADCWN01; genus CADCWN01. The sequence goes on along the minus strand of JBDHWF010000109.1, from coordinate 5,486 downwards.
GCGAAGCCGGAAGTCAAGCAGGCGCTGGCCTACGGCATCGACCGCCAGACGATCATCGACACCATCTGGCGCGGGCAGGGGATTGTCCCCAGCGGGATGATCAATAAAGGCTCGTTCGCATTCGATGAGAAGTTGCCACCATTGGCCTACGACGCCAATAAGGTGAAAGATCTGCTGAAGCAGGCGGGTTACAACAACGAAGAAATCGTGATTGAGACCACCCAGGGCTACGTCGCCAACGACCGCCAGATGGCTGAGGCGATTGTGCAAGGCTGGAAGGCGTTGGGGATCAACGCCAAGGCGGAGATCATTGAAATCTCGGTGCGGGCGCAGAAGAACAAAGACAAGTCGTTCAAGGGGCTGTGGTGGTCGGATCCCACCGACACCCTTGCTGACCCTGCCGGGATGATCTGGCGGTTGATCGGGCCTGGTGGTTCCCAGGATTACTGGCGCGATGCCCGCTGGGACCAACTGGGTACCGAAGCGAACGCGACTTTGGATCAGGAGAAGCGCAAGAAAGATTACGACGAGATGAATCAGATCTTCTTGAAGAACTTCCCCTGGATCCCCGTGTTGCAACCACAGCAAGCCTATGGCATGGCGAACTATGTGGAGTGGACGCCATACAGCAGCACCTACTTCAACCTGCGGAAAGATAACCTGAAGCTGGTGCGCTAACGCGCATTTACCGGGTGGGTGCAGGCACCTGCGCCCACCCAATAACCCTCAGGTAACAGACAGTTGCTCACCTTGGTACGAGACTTAATAGCCACTTGAACCTAGGGAATATTGCTCCGACCCGTCACACGCTGAGCCGCGCCTGACGAAACAGCGCCCACGACACTGACGTTCAGTTGACTGCCCGCCTGCATCTCGGTACTCGGCTGATAGCGATGCAGAGCCAAAGGAGGACGATGAGCAGATACCTTCTCCGTCGCCTGTTGCGGACAGTCGTGGTCCTCTGGGGCGTTTCCACCATCGTCTTCTTTGTGACACGTCTCTCCGGCGACCCGATCACCCTGATGTTGCCGCCCGATACCCCGCGTGCCGAAGTAGAGCGTGTGCGGGCGCAGTTCGGCCTGGATCGACCATTGCCGGTGCAATATGCAATCTTTTTGAAGAATGCGGTCACGGGTGACTTTGGGCAATCGATCCGTCAGCGGCAGCCAGCGATGAAACTGGCCCTGGAACGGATGCCAGCTACGTTACAACTGGCAGTCCTCTCCTTTCTCTTTGCCTGCGTGATTGGGCTACCATTCGGCATTATCGCGGCGGTCAGGCCGCGAGGGTGGATCGATAATTTCACGATGACGCTGGCCCTGGTGGGGCAGGCAGTGCCCACCTTCTTCCTGGGGATTCTCCTGATCATCCTCTTTGCCGTGCGCTTGCAGTGGCTGCCCGTCAGTGGTCGCGGCGAGTGGCAGACCTGGGTCATGCCAGTCATTACCCTTGGTACCTATGCGATGGCCTCAATTGCCCGCCTGACCCGTGCCGCGTTGCTGGAAGTGTTGAGTCAGGACTATGTGCGGACTGGCCGGGCCAAGGGGCTATCAGAGACTACCGTGATCTTGCGGCACGGCCTACGAAATGCTCTGATTCCCGTCGTCACCATTATGGGGCTGCAATTTGGCACCCTGCTGGGTGGGGCGGTTGTCACCGAAACGATCTTCGCCTGGCCGGGCCTGGGGTTGCTGGCGATCAACGGGATCCGCAGTCGTGATTATCCTGTAGTGCAGGCGTCGGTCTTCCTGGCCGCAGTCGCCTTTGTCTTTATCAACTTCCTGGTTGACCTGCTCTATAGCCAGCTCGACCCACGAATTCGCTATACCTAGTCGGGAGGATTTATGGCCTCATCGGTCGCTACTGCTCAACTGCAAGAGGCTGGGCCTGCCCTTCGTAAGCGGCGTAGCCGCTGGCGTTCCATCCCGCCGAGCGTGCTTGTCTTTGTCGTGATCGTGATCGCGATTGTGCTGATGGCGATTGCTGCGCCGCTCATTGCCCCCTACGACCCCGATAGTGGCAACCTGCGCGGACGATTACTCGCCCCATCCTGGTTGCCAGATGGCAACCCCGCCTACTTCCTCGGCTCAGATGAGCAGGGGCGCGATGTTTTATCGCGGATGATCCATGGGGCGCGGATTTCCCTAGCGGTCGGTTTCGCCGCCGTGTTGATTGGCGGGTTGCTGGGAAGTTTGCTCGGGTTGCTCGCAGGGTATTTTGGGCGAGCAGTCGACGAGATCATCATGACATTGGCTGATATTCAACTGGCCTTCCCCTTCATTCTGCTGGCGATTGCCGTGATTGCGGTGGTTGGGCCGAGCTTGCGTAACCTGATCATCGTCGTTGGCATTAGTGGCTGGGTGACCTATGCGCGCATTGCGCGGGCGCAGGTGCTGGGTCTGCGCGAACGGGAGTTCGTCGTTGCCAGTCAGAGTATCGGTGGTACGAGCTGGCGAATTATCTTTCGGCACATCTTGCCGAATATCCTCTCCCCCCTGATCGTCGTCGCCTCGCTTGACCTCGCCCGCACGATTATCCTCGAATCGACCCTCTCGTTCCTGGGGCTGGGCGTGCAGCCACCAACCGCTTCGTGGGGGTCAATGCTGGGGGCGGGCCGCGAATATATCAACACCGGGCAGTGGTGGATTTCGATCTTCCCTGGTCTGTTGCTCACCCTCACCACGATTGGTGTTAGTCGGATCGGTGATTGGGTGCGCGACGTACTCGACCCCACGATGCGGAATATCTAGCGCGAACAGGGGAGGAACCTGATGGAACGGTATCCGATCAATCTGCCCTATGTTGGTATTGCCTCGTTTGCTAAACTCCCGATAGTAGAAGACCTTAATCGCGTGGAAGCCGATGTCGCGATCCTTGGGGTGCCCTGGGATGCGGGGGTTGGCTATCGGCCTGGAGCGCGATTCGGCCCACGCGGTATCCGCGAGTATTCCACCCGTTTCGCCTTCGGCGAGCGCGGTCTGCGCCCGAACGGCTACTGGGATATTGAACTGGGCCGCCGCTTACTGAGCGGCGTGCGGATCGTCGATTGTGGCGATACTGACGCCCTCTACCTTGATGTGGACTACACATTTGACCGCATGAGCAGCGCAGTGCGCACGCTGGCCGAGCGTGGCGCCCTGGTGGTAGCGCTCGGTGGCGACCATTCAGTAACCTTCCCGGTCGTGCGTGGCCTGGACACGATCGGCGCATTCGATGTGATCCACCTTGACGCGCACCTCGACTACAACGACGCCGTTGGTGGGGTACGCCTCGCCAATGGCAGCCCGATCAAACGGATCAGCGAACTGCCATTTGTAGGGCATATCGCGCAACTGGGATTGCGCGGGATTCGCGCCCGCGAAGACGCCTACAACGACTCTGTGGCGCGCGGCAATACTGTAGTGACGATGGCGCAGGTACGCGAACGCGGAGTCGCGGCGATTCTCGACAACCTGCCAATGCGCCACAACCGCGTCTACGTCAGTATCGATATTGACGCGCTGGACCCCGCGATTGCCCCGGGGACAGGGTCGCCGGAATTTGACGGCTTCAGCCACGCCCTGCTACGCGAAACATTGCGCGGGATCGCCGCGCGCTGGCCAGTGGTCGCCTTTGATCTGGTGGAAGTTAGCCCGCCGCTCGACCCCAGTGGCCTGACCCAATCGCTGGCCGCCCAGATTATTTTGGAGTTCACTGGGGCGATCTTTGAGCAACGGCAGCAGGCAAGTACATAAACCAAGCGAGCGTAAAACCTCCTATATCAGCGGTTATCAGTGGGTGAACCTGAGAACGCTCTCGGTCTGCATCCGTTTTGCCGATCTTGGAGCAACGTTGTCTGGATGTGGGAGGCAGCGGTTTGCTGGAGGCGGGCGAATTGCCTATAGTTCGCTGATGCGATAACCCAACCAGACAAGCGCCAGCTAATGCCCACGCCAGGTGTCGATTACAGCTCAGTAGAGAGCGATGCCACTATCACGCAGTTGACAATAGTGGGCTGGCAAACACTACCTTGCCAGTAGCAAACACAGGTGTCGCACCGCTTATTGCTGATGCTCCCCGAACCAGAACTGATCAAAGTCGCTTGTTTCACTGTCGCCATTGGTCCACGGTGGTGATGGGTAATTGAGAGCATCATAACTTCTGTAACAAGAACATCCGCTACCTGCCTCAAGGTTGTCGTATTAATTGGAGTCACCAGCGGGAACTGGAGGGTTCCCGAGACGATGGTAGGATCGTCATAGATATGTAAGGAAGGATACGAACAAGTTCATGGTTGGAGGTGGAAGGTTGGCCTACGCACATTCGAAAAATGACAAAGGTAATCGCCACGATCTGATCGCCCACCTGGAATCGGTCGCTCAGCAATCACGCACCTTTGCTGAACCATTTGAGGCAGGGGAGTTGGCCTACTGGGCGGGAATGTGGCATGACCTTGGCAAGTTTCATCCTGAGTTTCAGAATTATTTACTTCGTTGTGAGGCGAGCCCGCAGGCAAAAGGAACTGGGCCAGATCATAAGCGAGCAGGGACAATGCTGGCAGCACAGCGGTGTCAGCCGCTCAGCCTGTTGGTGAAGGGACATCATGGTGGCCTTCCTTCTCGGCAAGAACTGCCCGGTTGGCTGAATGAGCCGAGCGCCCAGGCCGCAGTAAAGGCGGCGCTCGCGCTGGCCCAGACGACACTTGGGAGCCGTCTTGATCCGCCAACACCGTTGACGCAACCAAGTTGGGTCAACGATCAGGCGGGGGCCGAGTTCTTCCTGCGAATCCTCTTCTCGGCATTAGGATTGGGCGGTGGAACTATTGGGTGGGAGTAGCACCCAGCCTTCGGGCTGGGTGAGGATTGAAACACGCACGACCTGTCAAGCGACTTACGCCGCAAGCAGTAGCACCCAGCCTTCGGGCTGGGTGAGGATTGAAACTCGTTGGTGTCACCACAGACGGTGAGTACACAGGTAGCACCCAGCCTTCGGGCTGGGTGAGGATTGAAACTTCGTATCATCCAGAGAAACGGTTTTTCCGACCTGTAGCACCCAGCCTTCGGGCTGGGTGAGGATTGAAACATATCAACCCAGCCTAATAATGCGCCCAAACGCGGCGTAGCACCCAGCCTTCGGGCTGGGTGAGGATTGAAACCTGTAACCAGCGACGGGCGTAGAGCGTAATCTCGTGTAGCACCCAGCCTTCGGGCTGGGTGAGGATTGAAACGCGCGGCCAACAGGCAGAATGTTGAGGACGTTCTCTTGTAGCACCCAGCCTTCGGGCTGGGTGAGGATTGAAACCGGTTGTACCAGTCAGATACCGTCACAACCGTGGAGTAGCACCCAGCCTTCGGGCTGGGTGAGGATTGAAACGGAAAGTGGCCCGGCGCTGGTGACCGCGCAGTTTTCGTAGCACCCAGCCTTCGGGCTGGGTGAGGATTGAAACCAAGTACTTACTTCGCAGGTAAGAACCAACTAGCCCGTAGCACCCAGCCTTCGGGCTGGGT
>JBDHWF010000108.1:0-12874 GCA_039810045.1 Chloroflexia bacterium | reverse complement strand
TGGGCAACAGCAGTTGGTCGCCTTGAAAGCCAATCGCGCTAAACCAGAGATTGAGGAGATAGAGCAGGGCGACAAACGCCAGGCTAATCCAGATATCGCGCCAGGTAAAGGCTGTATCGCGCCGGGGCACCAGAAAGATTGTCAGTAAGCCAACAACCGCCATCAGTGATGGCACAATCAGCAGTTGAAACTCGGTCAGGCGAAAACGCTGCCATGCAGCGCGGAACGGTGAACGGCGTGATCCAGCAGATGCAGACGCGGCTGGTAACTGCTGGGCCATCTAGCCTCGTTCCCGGCGCGGTATCTCACCTTGCGCTCTAGCCATCACCCAACCGCTCGGCGCGTGTCAGGTGCCCGTTCGAAGGTGGGCAGAAGTGCGGCCCGCCAGAGAGCGGTTGCCCACACATCGTACAGAGAGGTCGCCCGGTTGCGACAATTCCGGCGATCTGCGCACTTAGGCGGCGAAACTGGCTCTGACGAATCAGGCAGCGCAGCGTCGCCGGGCCTTCGGGGTCGCTTTCGACATCGTGCGCCTGCAATAGGCAAAGGCGTTGTTCGGCTTCATACCCCAATGCCAGCGTACCGATCTTGAACTCCACGGTCGGGGCATCCAGCAGCGGGCCAACTGGTTCCGGCGGGCCTGGGCGCAGATCAAGTCGTTTCATCTGATTGCGCCCAAGGTGGGCCAGGAGCCGATCGATTGCCTCCCCTAACGCCTGCACCTGTTCTTTTTCAATCCAGAGAACGGCGGTCTCGCCACGTGAGTTTCCCACGATCAGCCGAAAGGTCCGCTGACCAGGCCGCCCGATCGCTTCTGCTTCCAGGCGGTTCACTGTAGCGAAGTCGTAGCGAATATCGTCCATCCCTTCCCCTGCACACTCTCGGGTGGTGTCATCTGGGAACACTGTGTGCCTGGCGAACGTGCAGCACGGCGTTCACGCGGCATCCCGCGTTACTTTAGGATAGCACCTTGCAGAAAGCCTCGCCAATCGCGGTGCCGCACGCCAGCGTCATTCTGCGGCAGGCAGTGGCAAGGTCACATCAACTTGATCAGTGACCACGATTGTCTGGCCGTTACTATCGATAAACCGCACATAGATCCGCTGCTGACCTGCCTGGGCGGGGAGAACCACCTCCTTGGTTGGCACGAATGGCTCAACCTCCGACCAGGTATGACCGTCAAAGCTGATTTGCATCGTGATTCCCGTCGGAGTCAAGCCCTGGGTCGCCAGTGCCAGCGCGATATTTAAGGTCACCGTTGTGGTATTACCGGGTTTGATCAACTGCCCAGCCGTGGCGATTGCCCCAATGGTCTGTTCGCCGGGTGACGTGGGCCAAACGGCAAGATCCTGGTAGATCGCGTTGATCACTTGCCCACCAGCTGCGTTTGCACCAAGCAACAAATTCGTCTCTGCTGGCACGCTAAACCCAGGCAAATCACGCTGTGTCACTACTTGCCCATCATACAGAAAGGTCAGCTGGCTTTGCTGCCAGAGTAGCGCATAGTGGTGGGTACTCCCTTGCGTCCACGGCACTGTGCCGATTACCTGATCGCCCCAGCGCAGGTTCGCCTGTTCACCCGTTACGGTGAGCGCAAGCTGATTCGAGAGCGCAAAGACCACTGCGCCATCAGCGACTGGCCCGTAGGGCGTCGCCCAAAAAGCCACTGCACCCTGTTGCTCATGAACTAATCCACCAAGCGGTAACTGCACCATCGTGGACAAACGCCCTGAGATCCCATTCTCGATAGCGCGATCCCAGCCATAGCCAGCCCCAAGCGAACCATCGGTATAGCTGGTGGGATACGGTTTCGCTTCAACCTGAGCGCCATCAACCTCGACAACGGTACCAACTGGAATAATGAGTTGCCGTTCATTGCCTGCCGCGCCAGTGGCTCCGCTCAGCACAAACCGCTGCCAGTCAGCAGTGAGCGAATGAGCCTGTGGCGCGATTCCAGCCATCGCCAGGGTGACGGTGCCAACTGGCTCGCCCGTAACCGCACGAGCGTAGATCGACCAGGTTGTGAGGTTGCCATCACCAGCGCTGATTGCAACCGTGATTGGCGCAGTGCCTTTACTATTGTCAATACGCAGGCTGTGCTTCCCAAAGAGTGCGCTGTCGGATGGCGCGACAGCGGCAGGATTACTGACGTTCCAGCCTTCTGCGCCTCGCTCAAAACTGGGATTGAGGGCCAGATTCGTCGTTGGCTCTTCAACAAGCAGCCCCGCTGCTTCACGAACCACATTGGTTGGTGGTGCGCCAGTAGCAGCAACGACAGCACCAGTCCCCAATTGGCCCTTTTGCTCCTGCGTTCCAGGGGCAGCAAAACGTAAGGGGCCGCTCACAATCGGCGTATCCTGCCCAAGGGCGGGTAAGGTTGCCCCATTCAACGGAATCAGGGCAGCGAGATCGGTACGCGGATTCGTCACAACAATGGCCCGTGGCTCCCCACGTCTGATCGTATAACGAATCGCTGTCTCATTCGTCAGGCCGTGGAAACTACGATTCCCAGCCAGATCTGTTTGTACCAAGAGGATCCGATAGGTACCAGCCGCTACAGGGGCAGTATGCCAGCCAAGCTGACCACTGCTCCCTTCAATATAGCCTACAGGCAACCACTGCCCACGATCACTACCATCTGGCGCACTATTCACAAAGAGGTCAACGCGCGCCATCGCAAGGCCATCAGGCTGTCCAACCGCATTCACAGTTACTAAATCGGCATTCGATGGCCCAGCGGGGGAGAATCCAAAATCGAGTGCGCGATTTCCCGTATCGGTGGCAATCGGCTGATTCGTACTGACAATACTGAGACCGTTATGCAGGTACTGTCCTTCCATTGGCTCAGGGCGCACGGACATCCACTGCCCATCACGCAGTAACCAGACACCAAAGTGGAGATGCGCGCCAGTCGAATTGCCAGTACTCCCATTCAGGCCGATGACCGTGCCGTGCAGTACAGGCTGATTCACCTTGATCCCTGGATTAATCCGGGGGTCCATCTTCAGATGCACATAGAGGGTGCGTAGCTGACTACCGTCCGGGGCGACGTGATACAACTCGACCACCCAGGCCCCCGCCCCATCCTGATAAATATTGTTGACGATCCCATCTGCGGCAGCGAGGATCGGCGCGCCATCATCATCCTGGGCATTATTCGGCCAGCTACCACGATTGAAGTCAACGGTGTAATAGTTGCCAAGCTGGTCTGTATGATAGCCATCGCCATAGAAAGAACCATCGCCACCCACATACCAGGTCTCGCCAGCGGTCCACGGCGCATAGAGCTGAATCGGCGCAGCCATATCAAGATGCCGCGAATTGGTTGGCAGGAGTGGGTTTTGCGGTGCAGCCAGTGGCGTACCAGCCAAACGCGAGGGATCGAGCAGGTTCGGATCGGGAATAGCGCCACCAAGGTAATGATTGGCCCACGCCAGCACCAATTCTACGTACCAATCAGCATTGTTATAGGAGAACAACGCCCGCCGAATATTGGAGGGCGCGCCGCTATCTTGTAAATAGAACGCCGCAGCATAGATCGATGACTCCGCATCCCAGATCCCCTGAATGCCCAGGTTCTTGCCAGTAGCGGCATCAACGCGCTGCATCACCATCCGATAGGTACTGGGCAAGAACTGCATCATGCCCAGCGCGTGTTCGTCTTCCGTTCCGGCAAGTTGCGGGATGAATGGGCCAACGGCGTTGGGGGTGAAGTTCGACTCAACCCGCGCGATTGCCAGCAAAATCTCCTGCGGCACCCCTGTCTTGGCCGAGGCTGCAGCAAAGGTTGGCAGCAGTTGGGCTGGGGCCACAGCGGGACTATCGATTGGCGGTGGCACGATCGGCACGGCTGGCGCATTACCCTGGTCAACGCCAGGGTTTGAATACGGCGGGATGCTGGCAGCAGCACTGGGGGCGGCACTGGCAGTGGCAGGCGTTGGTTCACCGCCCAGAGCTAACAGATCAGCCACAACCCAGCCCGCAAGGTTGTTTCCCTGCACAGGCCACCAAACATATTCATCTGCGGTAGTCGATTCGCCAGTTACTGTCAGTACTGTTCCGGCAGGCAGGCTGGCAACGACTGCGGCACCGACCGAAGGCGCCGCTCGCAAATTCGCCACAGCAGTAACCGTAACCTGCACACCAGGGCCAATTGTCGTTGGCTGTGGGGCAACGGAGGGGGAAGGCACTGGGGCAAATGACCCCGCTGGTGCTGAGGATGGCGCAGGAGTCGGAGAGGGCGTGGCACTTGGGCTGGCGGCGGGCGACGTTCCTGGCACAGGAGTTGCCGCAGTAGGTGGTGTTGCCACAGGCGATGGCGTGCTGCTGGGAGCAGGGGCGCTTCCAGGCGTGCTACTGCTGGCCGGAGCAGGTGTTGCCGCGCTCGGCGTTGGCGGTACTGGCGTGGTAGCAGGCGCAGGCGCTTCCGTTGGTACGGCAGGCATTGGTGTCGCTGCTGGGGCGGCCGTTGGTGTTCCCACTTCGCCCACTGGCGTCGTGCGTGCTGGCGGGGTTACTGGCGTCACCTCAGGCGTCAGCGGTGGAGTGAGCGTAGTCGTAGCAACGGGTAGGGCAGTGACCGCAAATTGTCCCAGCAGTTCCTGGTCAGAATCTACACCGCGAACCCGCACAAGCCACTCGCCCGGTTGGTAGTTCGCCGCAGTTGAGAGGGTGAACGTAAAAGCGCCTGTGCCATCGGCGGCATAGGCGCCAGCGTTCGTTGCCATTTTGACGGTGATTGTCGAACCACCTTGCCCTGCGGTAATCAGGGTTAGAGATTGACCATAAGGTGTTTGCACAAACGCATCAAATCGTTCAGCGGGGGCAAGACCCACGCCACTCACGGTAACAGTTTCGCCGGCTTCCAGCGTGGCGGGGGTCATTACCAGCGTGCCAGTGGCCCCGATGAGGCCAACGTTACCTAAGCCGCTGACCTGCGCCAGGAGCACCAAAATCACCCCAACAATCAGGGTGCGAATGCTAGTTGTCTTCACGCGCTGGTCTCTCCATTGCTATTGCTTATCGTACCTACGCGATAGTTCACAGCCCCCACTGGCAATCTACCGCGCCTGAACATTCTCTCCAGTTCGCTAGTGTAACGCACTTTACCGCGTTGAGGTTGCACGTGCTCGACACAATGTTCCGCCCGATTCAACCACGGCAACCCTGATACACCCTGCAAACGGTTGAACTGTACCAACTTTCCCAACAAAAGACACGAGGAGTGTGAATCGAGATGGTCAGTCTGCTGGTGGTGCGCAGTTTGCGTTAACCAGAGGCAACCTATCCTATCGGGGGCAACGCTAGCGCAACGCGAAAGGAACTAGCCCAATGCCAACACGAGCTATCCTGATCCAGAATCCGGCGGCAGGGCAAGGCGACTGGCAAGAAATTGTCAATGCTGCTGAGCAGACCCTGCGCGAGGCCGGCTGGGAAGTAACGCGGCGCGAAACCACTGGGCAAGGCGATGCGACGACGTTCGCCCGTGAAGCGGTGGCTGACCAGATCGATGTGGTGGTGGTCGCTGGTGGCGATGGGACAGTGAATGAGGCGTTGCAGGGTCTGGCGGGGCAGCGGCACACCGCCCTGGCGGTAATCCCTGGCGGCACAGTCAATGTCTGGGCCAAAGAGCTGGGCAGTGGCGATGACGCGGGAGCAGTGGCAACCAAGATCGTTCAAGGGCAACGACGCGCTATTGACGTTGGCAACGTCAATGACCGCTATTTCCTGATGATGGTCAGTGCTGGCTTTGATGCCGAGGCGAGTGCGAAAGTTTCAGAAACGCCAGAACTGAAGCAGGTCAAACGTCACGCTGGCCCCGTTGCCTATGCCCTGGCCGCGCTCAGCACACTCCGCAACATCCGGGGGCATCGCCTGACGATTACCATTGATGGCCAGATAATCCAGCGCAAAGCCCTGATGGTGGTGGTTGGGAACACTCGCCTTTATGGAGGGATTGCCGAGATCACTGATCAGGCGATTGCTGACGATGGGTTGCTCGATCTCTGTGTGCTCAGCGGCCAAAGCCCGCTTGATCTGGTGCGCCGAGCGGCGGCAGTAGTACTGCGGCGCAAGCGTCAGGATCCAGATATTGACTACCGTAAAGCCACGCAGATCACCTTGGACGCGCCACGGCCACTGTACCTCCAGGCTGATGGCGAAGATATTGGCCAAACCCCAGCGACCATTCAGATCAAGCCCGCTGCCCTTGAAGCAATTATCTTTCCCGATACCTTGCCAACATTTCTCCAAGCCCATCCAGATAATGCGCCCACAACGGAGCAGGAAGCAGCAGGGGCATAGTGCGCCCTTCCTGAACGTGACAGACGGCAAAATTATCGCCATAATGAATGAAACAGTCCGGCACTGGGCTACCGAGCAACCAACAAGCAGGGAGTGGAGCAGGAATAATGTCCCCAGAAACAACCTTCCTCGTCGCAATCATTGCCGTCGCGATCATCGCTGGACCACTCTATATGCGGATGCTCGCCCACGGCCCAAAACCAGATGAATGGTGGCGCGGACGCCGCGCTGGGGGGCTAGTTGCGGGGATTGGCCTATTGATTCCTGGCCTGATCGCCTACCTGATCGGTGGGACAACGGGGATCACCCTGGGCTGGATGTTACTGATCTCTGCGGCCTTTAATCTCTCGATTGCCGCTACTTGCCACCTCGCCCTCAGAAAGATCAATAGTGCGCCACAGCAAACAAGCGGCAATGATCTCTCACAGAGTTAGCCAATGAGACTCACACTGGCGACATTGCGCGGCGGGGTGGTCTGGGACGAAGCACCGCCGCCAGAAACCGAAGCGGCAATCGGGCGGCATCTGCCCCCTGGGCAGCTTGTTGCCACATTTTCAGGCAAAGCCGCGAACGCCGTGGCGGACGAGATCTTGCACGAACTGCTAGACCTTCCCCCTTCCCCCAAGCTGATGACCCTGCTGGCGAACCTGCAAATTGTGGCTCGCCGCGAACAGAGCAAGATCATCATTCTGCAATGAATAACACACCAACTATCGGCGGTCTGATTGCTGCCCTGATCACGCCCTACAACGCCTATGGGGGAATTGATACCGACGGGGTGGGGCAACTGGTCGAATATGTCCTTGCGGGTGGCGTTGCCGGGATCCTGGTGAATAGCCCCTATGGCGAAGCAGCGCACCTCAGCCGGGGCGAACGGCTCTTTGTAGTAGAGGCCGCCCGCGAGGCCGCGCAGGGTCGTGTGCCACTCTATGCGGGAAGTGGGGCAACCAGCACGGAGGAAACCCTGGCGCTCACCTGGGATCTTGAGAAGGCAGGGGTCACTGCTGCCTTTATCACACCACCCGCCTACTATCGCCTGAGGCAGGCGGCACTGCGCCAGCACTACCGCGCGATTCTCCACCGCGTGCAAATTCCTCTGGTCGCCTACAATGCCCCCACCCCGCCAGGGAACCACCTCACATCAGCGACGATGACCATGCTGGCGACACTCCCGGGTATAGCGGCAGTGGTGGAAGGAACGCCGCAGGCACGCCAGCTAGCCCGCACGTTGCAAACGCATCAAGCCGATACGCCGATTCTGGGTGGCTATGACCCACTGGCGTACGCTGCGCTCGCCGCCGGTGCCGTTGGTCAGGTCTCGCCACTGGCGGGGGTACTGCCCGCAGCGATGACCGCAATCGTCGCCGCTGCAGCGGACAAGGACAACCAGGCTCAGCAACTCTTCGCCCAACTTGCCCCACTCAGCGCATTCTTCACCAACCTGAGCGTTGCGGTGCCTGCCTGCAAAGCCGCGCTCAGTGCGCTGGGGCTACCGGGCGGCCAGCCCCGCGCCCCGCTGCCCCCAGTAAGCAAGGCCGATCATGCTGCCCTACACGCCGCACTTGCCCAGCTACCACCGCCGCAATGAGCCACCAGATGGGTGCCAGATGCTACACTTGGTAGAGCTTGCACGAGCTACCCTCACCCAGTAGCTCGCGCATCTAGGATAAAGAAAGCACGAGGAAACAATGTCGTTTCTGCGTTTTGGCCAATTGATCTACCGCAATCGCAAAGTGGTGCTGGCGTTGTGGATACTGTTGGTGCTGTTGAGTTTACCGCTTGCCCCGCGTGTCGCTACAGTGCTGCAAGTTGGGGGATTTTCTAACGATCAGGCAGAGTCAGCGCAGGCGCTCGCCACCCTCCAACGCGACCTCAACTTTAAGGCGACGGTTCTCTCGGTCGTGTTTAGTTCACAGGAGTGGACGGTCGATGATCCGCGCTTTCTCGCGGGGGTGCAGGAAACAGTACGCGATCTGCCACAGGTGCCAGCCGTGGCGGAAATCATTCCCTACACCACTAACCCCCGCCAGGTTGCCGCTGATCGCCATACAGCCTACGTCCTGATCAATCTATCGACGCAGCCAGAAGGTTCGCAACGTCTCTTGCCAACGCTCGAAGGGAAACTACGTCCAACGCCACCGCAGATGACCAGTATTGTCGCGGGCGGGCCAGTCTTCTATGCCGATATTGAGAAAACCAGTTCACGCGACTTACAACGTGGCGAAATCATCGCCTTCCCACTGGCCCTAATCGCGCTGGCGCTCGTCTTCGGCTCACTCGTCGCCGCGTTCACCCCGATGGTGATCGGCGGCTTCAGTGTGATCGCGATTCTGGCGAGTGTCTTTCTCCTGGGCAATGTCACTGATCTGTCGATCTTTGTCCTCAACCTCGCCACGATGTTGGGGTTAGGGTTAGCGGTCGATTACGCGCTCTTTATCACCTCACGCTTTCGCGAAGAACTCACCCAGCGCCCGGTCGAAGCCGCCGTGGCCGTTACCGTGGCGACCGCCGGGCGGGCGATCTTCTTCTCTGGCCTGACAGTCTTGATTGGCCTGTCCGGGCTAACCTTCTTTCCCTTCATGTTCCTCCGCTCGGTTGGTTTTGCTGGTGTCCTGGTGGTCTTCTTCTCGGTGTTGGCGGCATTAACCTTACTCCCAGCGTTGCTCGGGCTTCTGGGTGAACGAATCAATGCGCTAACGATTATTCGCTATCCCACAGCCCCCACGGGTGAAGGCACTGGCCTCTGGCACCGCCTCGCCCTGGCAGTGATGGCCCGCCCCTGGCAGTTCTTCATCCCCACCCTGCTGATCATGCTGCTCTTTGGCGCACCATTTCTGAGTGTGCGACTCTCATCGCCTGACGCCTCGATCCTGCCGCGCGATGTACCGTCACGGCAAGGCTACGACCTGCTGGTGGAAAAGTTTGGGGCAGCGGAACTGGAACCCGTTGTGCTAGCGGTGAAGACCCCGAACAATTCTTCGGTCTTTGACCCCGCCAATATCAGTGCGCTCTACGATCTGACCCATGCGCTGGAACGCGACCCACGGGTGGCGCGCGTCGATTCGCTGACCACCCTCGATCCACAACTCGGCAAACCACAATATGCCCTGATCTACTCTCGCCCCGATCGTATCCTCGATCCCTATGCCGCACTGATCGCGCCCCGCTTCGCCCAAGGGGACACCACGCTGGTTAGCGTTGTGCTGAAAAGTTCAGCCGTGTCAAACGAGGCGAAATCGCTGGTCACCGATCTGCGCGGCACCACCCCACCCGGCGGCCTGACGTTCCAGATCACCGGCACAACTGCCGGCGTGATCGACGTTGTGACTGAGATGTACAAAGATTTTCCACGTGCGTTGATCGGGGTCATCATTGCAACCTACCTGATTCTGCTGATCCTCCTGCGCTCCCTGATCCTGCCCCTGAAGGCGATCCTGATGAACGCGCTCTCGCTGCTGGCGTCATACGGTGCGCTGGTCTGGGTCTTTCAGGAAGGCCACTTTGCAGGGCTGCTTGGCTTTACACCACTTGGCTTTGTGGAGGCGACCCTACCAATCATCATGTTCTGCACACTCTTTGGGGTCAGTATGGATTACGAAGTTTTTCTGCTCACGCGCATTCGCGAAGCCTGGGCGGAGACTGGTGATAATACCCTGGCCGTGGCCACGGGCCTGGAACGGAGCGGGCGGATCATTACCAGTGCCGCACTGATTGTCGTTGTCGTCGCTGGTTCGTTTGTGTCGGCGGATATTGTCCTGATCAAGGCGTTTGGCCTCGGCGTCGCCCTGGCGGTCTTCCTTGATGCCACCATTGTTCGCGCCCTGCTGGTGCCAGCCACGATGCGCCTGCTCGGTCACTGGAACTGGTGGCTACCGTCGGCGCTGGAACGCTGGCTGCCACACACCGAAGAACATATGACAGCCTACCCTGACCAGGTAGCGGGGGAGGCGCAGGTATGAGCCGCTATCGCCGTTCCTTTGCCTTCTGGTGCCTCTTGCTGATGGTTGTGCTGACTGCCTGCGGCCAGCCAACGACCCAGAGCAATAAGGCAGCCTGGCCGGGCCCATTCACTGCTGCAACACCAACGGCGTACGTGCCGCAGCCGATCGCGTTCCCCCGCGATGAAGCAGCGCACCAATCGCTAACCGAGTGGTGGTATTACACAGGGCATCTGCAAGCGAGCGATGGCACACGCTATGGCTTTGAGTCGGTGATCTTCCAGTCGATTCGTAACAATATCCCGCCTTACTTCGCCGCCCATGCCGCAATTACCGACCACCAGCGCCAGAAATTCACCTACGACCAGCGCACGCAGCAGACTAATGCGAATCAACTCGGCACCAAAACCGATCAAGGCTTCGATTTTCAAATGGGCGATTGGCGTTGGCAGGGCTTCGGCGGGCATGACGAGATCGCGATGGTGATCGATGGCTACACCCTGAAGATCACGATGAATGCGGTGAAGCCACCGGCCCAACACGAAGGGGGCTACATCGACTATGGCCCCGCTGGCGGCACCTATTACTATTCCCAAACGCGGATGACGATCAGCGGGACGCTCGACGATCACGGCGTCATCAAGCAGGTCGCTGGCACCGCCTGGTTTGATCATCAGTGGGGCAACTTCCTGACCGTTACCAATGGCGGCTGGGACTGGTTCAGCACCCACCTCAGCGATGGTAGCGATTTTACGGTCTACCTGATTCGCGGCGAAGGCCAGCAATTACTCGGCTCGTTTGGCACCTATGTTGCAGCCGATGGCACAGTGACCAGCATCCCCTCCAGCGCCATTCAGGTTACGCCGATCGGTCAATGGACCAGCCCACGCACGAACGTTACCTATCCGTCCGGTTGGCACGTTGTTTTGCCAGACCTACACCTCGATCTCACCTGGACACCCGTGATCCAGGATCAGGAACTCGACACCCGCCAGAGTACCACCAATATCTACTGGGAAGGGGAAGTCACGATCAGCGGCACCAAACAGGGTCAACCACTGACCGGGGAAGGCTACGTGGAACTGACTGGCTACGACCAACGCTAACGTCAGCAACGGATTGTCATCAAGCAATCCGCCAGTCGAAGCTGTAGTTATGTCGAGCAAATTACACTACTGCCCACTATCACTAATTCGACTCCTTGACAAACAAATACCCGCATGGTATATTCAACTGCGTGATATTCAAATCTCTTGGAGTCAAAATGATCACGACGATGACGAACCCCACAAAACTGGAACTGAATGCGGTAGTTGCCGTCGATGTAATCCTCTTTACTCTGCGCGACGCCGCCACGATTGCCGATGCCTGGCAGGTTTTGTTGGTACAACGCGATGATGCGGCATTTGCCGGGAAATGGTCGTTGCCAGGGGTGCTGGTGCGCCCAGAAGAAACGTTCGCCGACGCTGCCCGCCGCGCCCTCCAAACGAAAGCGGGCCTCGACGCGAGCGGCTGGTATCTGGAGCAACTGGGCACTTTTGGTGCGCCTGACCGCGATACCCGTGGGCGGGTAGTCTCCGTCGCGCATATGGCGTTGGAGCGGAGCGATGAACTCGATATCATCCCTGGTGGCAGCATCTTGCAGGCCGCTTGGGTGCCAGTACGTCAACTCGACCGCGAAACACTGGCCTTCGATCACGCCGAAATGCTGCGAACCGCAATCAACCGCACGCAGGCAAAGCTCCGTTACTCCTGGATCGCCTTCCAGCTTTTGCCCGAACAGTTCACGATTCCAGAGTTGCGTACTGTCTACGCCGCAATTCTTGATCCTGGCCTGTTGCGCCTGAATACGGGCAATTTCAAGAAGGCGTTTGCCTCACTCTTTGCTTCTGGAGCGTTAGTGGCGGTGGGACACCGGGCTACCGCAGGCCGCGTTGGCCGGCCTGGCGATCTCTACCGCTTCCAGGGACCACTCGTTGGCACCTGGGAACGAGAATTGCCCTGGAGTCATGATCATTCAGTGGGAAGCGGGAATTAGGGGATTTACCCGCACTGAGCGGAATCGGGAGCAGGATAGGGATAGAGCTGATGAAAACATTAGGGCAACAATGAGCGACCTGATTGTTGTTGGGTCGGGAGCCGCAGGGCTCGCCACTACCTTGGCAGCAGTTGAGCAGGGGGCGCACGTTACGCTCCTCACTGCCGATTCGCTCCTCTCAGGGTCAAGTCCCTGGGCCCAAGGAGGGATCGCTGCAGTGGTGGCGACCGACGATAGCCCCGCGCTCCATGCCGCCGACACGCTGGCGGTGGGGGCAGGCCTGAATGACCGCGAGGCGGTCGATGTCCTCACGCAAGGTGGCGTCCGTGTCGCGCAGGAACTGATCGCCGCTGGTGTGCCGTTTGACGGTGGGCCTGCTGGCCCAGACCTCGCGCTGGAAGCGGGACATGGCCGCCGCCGAATTCTCCACGCGGGCGGCGGGGCCACTGGTCGCGCCATCACCGAAACCTTGCTGGCCCAGGTCATTGAGCAACCACACGTCACCCTCTGCCCACACGCACCCGCTGATGAACTGCTGGTGCACAATGGGCGCGTACAAGGCGTACGCAGTGGAAACAAGAGCTATGAGGCCCGC
>JBDHWF010000107.1:0-13064 GCA_039810045.1 Chloroflexia bacterium | reverse complement strand
TTAACGCTGCGCGGAATCTATGGACGACAGATGTATGAGACGTGGTACAAAATGACCGTCTTATTGCAGACAGGACTCGATATTACACCAGTCATTACCCACCGCTTCTCCTATACCGATTTTCAGGAGGCGTTCGCGGTGGCGAGCAGTGGTCAGGCAGGCAAAGTTGTCCTTCATTGGGCAACAGACTGAACCCAAGAGCGCTACAGAAAGGAGGCGAACGATGCTGGCAACGGTCAAAGCCGACCTTGACGCTGAACTTGCGGCGATCCAGGATGCTGGGCTAACCAAGCATGAGCGAATCCTGGCCACGCCACAAGATGCCCATATCAGTGTCCTTGGTGGGGCTGAGGTGCTGAACCTCTGCGCCAATAATTATCTTGGGCTGGCCGACCACCCACAGGTGATCGCCGCCGCCCATGCGGCGCTCGACCGCTGGGGATTTGGGCTGGCATCAGTACGGTTCATTTGTGGCACTCAGGCGATCCACAAAGAACTTGAGGATCGCCTGAGTACCTTTCTCGGCACCGAAGATACGATTCTCTATAGTTCCTGCTTCGATGCGAACGGTGGACTGTTTGAGACGTTGCTTGGTGAGGAAGACGCAGTTATCTCCGACGCCCTGAACCACGCCAGTATTATCGATGGCATTCGCCTCTCCAAGGCCAGACGGCTACGCTATCGCAATCGCGATATGGCCGACCTGGAAGCGCAACTGGTGGCAGCGCATGATAGCCGCCGCCGCCTGATCGTCACCGATGGCGTTTTCTCGATGGATGGCTACGTTGCCCCATTGCCAGCAATCTGTGACCTAGCCGAGCGCTATAACGCCCTGGTGATGGTTGACGATTCGCACGCAGTCGGGTTCGTTGGCCCGACTGGGCGCGGGACGCCAGAGTTGCACGGCGTTACGGAGCGGGTCGATATCGTCACTGGGACATTAGGGAAAGCGCTCGGTGGGGCCAGTGGGGGCTATACCAGTGGCCGCCGAGAAATTATCGCGCTCTTACGCCAACGCTCACGCCCCTATCTCTTTTCTAATTCCCTGGCCCCGCCAATTGTGGCCGCAGCACTGGCAGTGCTAGATCTCCTGGAGGGTGCAGATGACCTGCGGGCGCGACTGCGGGTCAACACCGCGCTTTTCCGCAGCCAGATGGCGCAATTACGCTTTGATATTCTCCCCGGAGATCACCCGATTGTGCCAGTGATGCTGGGCGATGCGGTCGTTGCCGGACAACTCGCTGAACGACTGCTGGCGAAGGGGATCTACGTGATTCCTTTCTCCTATCCAGTGGTGCCACATGGTCAGGCCCGCATTCGCACGCAAGTTTCGGCGGCGCATAGTGAGGCCGACCTGCTAGCCGCAGTGCAGGCATTCGCCGAAGCTCGGGATGAACTGGGGCTCGGGCAAGCAGAGGCATAAGCAAGCGCATTGATCCGCGCAATACGCGATAACTCTCCGATCATTGAGTAGACCACTGACTGCTAACGCACTGATTACGTGCTTCAGATGAGAACAAGGAGGTATCCTGTGCAACAGCTAGAGAACTATCTCAACGGCCACTGGCAGCGCTCCGGGGCGACCAATTACCGCGCAATTCACAATCCAGCGACGACGCAGGTATTGGCCGAAGTGCCATTTTCACCAGCCAGCGATGTTGATGCAGCGGTGCAGGCAGCCCAGGCAGCGTTCCCTGGCTGGCGAAGCATCCCCGTTGGCGACCGCATTCAATTCCTGTTCAAGCTCAAACACCTGCTGGAAACGAACCTGGAAGATATCGCCCGCACCATTACGGAGGAATGCGGCAAGACCTTTGATGAGAGCGTTGGTGAATTACGACGCGGCATTGAGAATGTTGAGGTCGCCTGTGGGATGCCCAGCCTGATCCAGGGCTACAACAACGAAGACATCGCCAGGGGGATCGATGAGCATCTATTCCGGCAGCCGCTTGGTGTGGTGGCTGCGATCACGCCATTTAATTTTCCAGGGATGATCCCGCTCTGGTTCATGCCGTATGCCCTGGCAACTGGCAATTGCTTCATCTTGAAGCCAAGTGAGCAAGTACCGCTGACCAGCGCAAAACTGTTTCAGTTGCTCGATCAACTCGATCTGCCAGCAGGGGTCGTGCAGCTCCTGCACGGCGACAAGGAGACAGTAAATGCCCTGCTCGACCATCCGGGGATTCGGGCGGTGAGTTTTGTTGGTTCTACGCCAGTGGCGCGGGCGATCTACCAGCGGGCGACGGCGGCGGGCAAGCGCGTGCAGGCCCAGGGCGGGGCGAAGAACCCAATCGTGATCATGCCTGACGCTGATTTCAATACGACGACACAGATCGTTGCCGATTCTGCATTTGGCTGTGCAGGGCAGCGCTGCCTTGCCGCCTCGCTTGCGGTGACTGTTGGTGAGGCCAGAGGCACCTTTACTGAACAGATCGCTGACGCTGCCAGTACCCGGCGGGTGGGCTACGGCCTCGATGCTGGAATTCAGATGGGCCCAGTGATTTCACCCACGAGCAAAGAACGAATTCTTGGTTGCATCGATGCAGCGATCAATGAAGGTGGGCGCTTGGTTATCGATGGACGCGAACGGCAAGTAGAGGGCTATAGCGATAGTGCCTTCCTCTGCCCGACAGTGATTGAAGAAGTCAACCCGAACAGTACGTTGGTACAAACGGAGGTCTTTGGCCCCGTCCTGGGCCTGCTGCACGCGGCAACCCTTGACGAAGCGATTGAGCGGATCAACGCGAGCCCATACGGTAATATGGCGAGCATCTTCACCAGCAGTGGCGCAGCAGCGCGCCAGTTCCGCCACGATGTTCGGGCTGGCAATATTGGCGTGAATATTGGCGTTGCCGCGCCGATGGCGTACTTCCCGTTTAGTGGTTGGAAAGAGAGCTTCTTCGGTGACCTGCACGCCCAGGGACGACATGGCGTGGAGTTCTACACAGAAACGAAGGTGGTCGTTGAACGCTGGCCGAGCGAATGGAGTCGCAGGTTTTGATCGGAGCTTGTAACCCACGATTATAGTGAAAGCGAGCGCGTGCCCTATGCGACAGGCGCACGAACCAGACAGGGGTATCGCGATGAAAATTACCGAACGGATCTATCTGGTAGGCAGTGGACGCCTCGGCTTTGATCTTACCGATGAGTACGATTGTCATGTCTATCTGCTCGATGGGGGCAGTGAATATGCCCTGATTGATGCAGGCGCTGGCCGTGACCCAGACGCAATTCTGGCGCAGATTGCCGCGGATGGCATCCCTTTTGACCGCATCCACCATCTGCTGCTAACCCACGCTCACGCTGACCACGCTGGCGGTGCGGCAGCGCTTCGTGAGCAACTCAATCTACGCGTTGTTGGTTCCGAGGAAACGGCGCGATTTGTGAGCGCAGGTGACGAAGGCGCGATCAGCCTCGACGCCGCCCGCATCGCTGGGGTCTACCCGGCAGACTATCAGTTCAAGGCATGCCCGGTGGATGGTGTACTCCACGATGGCGAGCAATATCAGGTTGGCGACCTGACCCTGGAGGTCATCGCCACCCCCGGCCATGCAGTAGGCCAACTCAGTTTTGGCCTGCACCAGTCGGCTGGACTCGATCTGTTTTGCGGCGATACGGTCTTTCACGGGGGCAAGATCGTCCTGCAAAATACCTGGGATTGCTCCGTGCAGGACTCCTGTCGCAGTATCGAGCGGCTGGCGGCACTGCCCATCGTGGGGCTCTATCCGGGGCATCTGGCGTTCTCTGTCCAGCGCGGGCTGGGGCCAATCACTCAGGCAATGGCGGCGATCAGGCAATTAGCCCCGCCCGCGCAGGTTCGGTGAGATCGCCACAGAACAAGGGCAAGGCTGCTCCGCTTGCCATCGCCATATTGCTACAACTGATTGAGAATAAAAGCGGGCAGCGACGCCATAGGACCCAATGACTACCCTTCGTTTGTCCTCAATCAGTTAGGCACCCTAGTACTGACAAAGCTAATAGCACAGCCCATCCAGAAAATCGAGGAGCAGCCTATTGAACTGCGCTGGGGCTTCCATATTTGCCAGATGCCCCACCTGCGGAATCACCACCTGTCGGGCATTGGGAATTTGGCGCTGCAACGTATCCGCCACTGCATGACAGTCCTGAAGATCGCGTTCGCCAACAACGACCAGCGTGGGGGCCTGAATCGTGCCGAGCCGCTCGACGGCGGGCGGAACCAGTGGGATCAGTGGGTTGTCGTTGACCCAATGCCAGCCAGAATAGTCAGCAACGATTTCCGCCAACCGAGGCGCAACCGCCGGATTCTCCAGCGCTGGAGCAAAAAACTGGCTCTGCATCCAACAGGCTCGCCCCGCCGCAATCCCCGCATCTCTGGCCTGCATCCGCACAGCAGTCAGCATCGCTGTGAGTTCTGGATCAGCCTCCCATCCAGTCAGACGGGAGTCGACAGGAATCAACGCAGCAGTCGTCTCTGGATAGGTCAGGGCAAAATCGATCGCCATACTGCCGCCCATCGATAGACCAACCAGAGCCGCGTGCGTGATCCCTAAATAGTCCAGCAGGGCCTTCAGATCGTCGACGCGGGCATACGGTGCAGTTGTAGGCAATGCGGAGCGACCAAAGCCACGCGCATCATACCGCAGCACCTGATACTGATCGGCCAATAGCGCGAATTGGTCATCCCACATTCGAGTGTCAAGCGACATCCCGTGCAGCAGAACTACAGGGCGACCTGTTCCAGCCAACTCATAATAGAGGCGCGTACCATTGACCTCAGCAAAGCCAGCCTTTTGCTGCATATGCATTCGCCCTTCTTAATCACAGTGGTGCAAAGCACCGTGGCTCCTTACCACTAGCCACTCACTGCACTGCTCACGTCAGCATACGATGATGAAAGGCTGATCATCAGCGGCGGCATCGTCAGCGCTGCGCCTGTTCCCGCCGTTCCCAGCCCGCCGCAAATAATCGCAAGAAGTTGCGATCAGCATAAGGATACTGTGCGCCAAGTACTTCATCAAGACGCATCCCAAAGCCTGGGGCATCAGGTACTTCAATGTAGCCATCGACAATTTGCACCGTGCCACTGAGGATCTCCCGGCTCCACGGCACCAGGAAATCATCGAAACACTCCTGAATCAACAGATTCGGCAAGGTCGCCCCAACGTGTGTATTGACCAGCGTCGTGTAGGGGCTTTGCGCGTTGTGCGGGGCAACGAAGGCGTCGTAGGCTTCGGCCATCGCCGCAATCTTGAACAGCCCCATCACCCCACCGCATTTCAGAATCTCCGGCTGAATGACATCGATCACCCGGGTTTCCAGCAGGCGCGCAAAGTCTGCTTTCGTCGAAAACCGCTCTCCGCCAACGACGCGCACTGGCACCGCCCGCGCGACTTCGGCCATCGCTTCAACCTCAGTGGACATCACCGGGGTCTCAAACCAGAACGGCTCGTATTCCGCCATCGCTCGCCCCACCTCAATCGCCGTTGAGACAGAGAATCGATCATGGCCCTCGATCAACAGATCCACTGCATCACCGACCGCCTCGCGCACCGCCGCAATGATTGCCAGCGACAGCCGTAGCTCGCCCCGATCGATAAACCGATAGGCATTGCCAAACGGGTCAAACTTCAGCGCAGTGTAACCAAGCGCCACCACTTCTGCCGCTCGCGCTGCGAAGAACTGCGGATCACGCGGGCCCTGATACCAACCATTCGCATAGGCGCGTAACCGTGGCCGTACTTTGCCACCCAGCAGTCGCCAGACTGGCACGCCCAAGGCCTGACCTGCAATATCCCAGCAGGCCATCTCAATCCCCGACATCCCCACATTCTGGCCCAGAAAAAGCCCTTTGTGCATCGCGTCCCAAAGGGCGGTAATCTCCCGCGGG
This sequence comes from Chloroflexia bacterium, assembly GCA_039810045.1. Classification (GTDB taxonomy): domain Bacteria; phylum Chloroflexota; class Chloroflexia; order Thermomicrobiales; family CADCWN01; genus CADCWN01. Next base: position 7,195 of record JBDHWF010000107.1, on the reverse strand, counting down.
TCCATGCCAATCACGAGCGGTTTCAATTCGTGAACCGCTGCTTCGTTTGGCTTGGTCGAGAGGCCACCAGTCGCCTCACCCAACCCAACCAGCCCTTCGTCGGTGTGGACATGGACATAGACCCAGTTCTTCCAGGGATTGCCAATCACCGTTGTGCGAATATCAGTAATCTTCATCAGTCCTCATTTTTTCAATCAACTGCGCTCAACCTGCCCAGGATAAGCCTGAGCCTGAGTCACAGTCAACACGCCTACCAGTATGCTGCTAAGGATCAGCCAGCAAGAATCTACGCTAAAATGGCGACATCGGAGCTGGCACAGCTTGCTTGCTCCGCATCGCGCAGCCGGGTGTGCAAGAGCGCCGAGCAAGGAGGGAATAATGAGCCTGATAACTGCCCTAACGCAGAGTACGCCAGAAGCGGCAGGAATCCCGTCAGCAGCAATTGAGGCATTTATCTCCGCCGTCGAGGAGAAGATTGATTCCCTGCACAGCTTCATTATATTGCGACACGGCAACGTCGTCGCCGAGTGCTGGTGGGAACCTTATCGCCCAACTGATCAGCATATCCTCTTTTCCCTGAGCAAGAGTTTTACCTCAACCGCGATCGGGCTACTCGCTGCCGAAGGCAAGCTGACAACTGACGACCTGGTATTATCGTTCTTCCCAGACGATGCCCCAGCAAACCCCAGTGCTTACCTCCAGGCAATGCGCGTGCGCGATTTGCTGACAATGACCACCGGGCATATCGTCGATACGACCGCCCCAATGACCAACCCACACTACGGAAGTTGGTTACGGGGCTTCCTGGCCCAACCAGTTGAGAAGGAACCGGGCACCCACTTTCTCTACAACAGCGGCGCGACCTACACTCTCTCGGCGATTGTCCAGAAACTCACTGGTGCGCGACTACTCGACTACCTGCAGCCACGCCTGTTCGCGCCACTTGGGATCAGCAATCCGCGCTGGGACCAATCGCCACAGGGCATTGATACTGGTGGTTGGGGCCTCTGGCTAACCACCGCTGATATTGCCAGATTTGGGCAGCTCTATCTGCAACAAGGCCAGTGGCAGGGCCAGCAGATCATTCCCGCCGCGTGGGTGGCCGAAGCGACCGCGCGTCAGGTACGCAATGATCCCGCCCCGAATATCGACTGGGCCCAGGGCTATGGCTACCAGTTTTGGCGCTGCCGCCACAGTGCCTATCGTGGCGATGGCGCTTTCGGACAATTCTGCCTCGTCATGCCAGAGCAAGATGCCGTGTTGGCGATCACTGGCGGGCTGGCGAATATGCAGCCACCGCTCGATCTGGTCTGGGAACACCTCCTACCCGCATTTGCGACCGCCCCCCTCCCAGCAGATGCCCCCGCCCAGGCCGCCCTTGCCGACCAGTTGACTGGTCGGCAGTTGCCAATGCCGCAAGGCACCGCGCAATCCCCCGCAATTGTGGGGCAGCGACGCTACCAGATCGCCCCAAACGCCGCGAAGATCACGGCGATCAGCCTGGCTCCCAACGATCAGGCAATGCTCCTCACCTTCGACAACGATCAGGGCGCACAGCAGCTTATCTGTGGCTACGGCTACTGGCATCGCAGCGAAGTGAGCCTTGGCCCACTCGATAACTCACCGCGGCCAGCCGCACCGCGCCAATCAGGGCCGTGGAAAGTAGGCGCGAGTGGTGCTTTCACCGACCGAACCACCTATACTGCCAAACTCTGGTGGCACGAAACCCCATTCGCCCATACGTTCACGTTCCACTTCGCCGATGATCAGCTGACCGCCACCATCACCCCCAACGTTGGGTTTGGGGAACTTGAACCACTACAACTAACAGGAACCTCGACCGATTGAGGTAGTGATTACGGTGAGTGACTTTCGGCTATACCGCTTCGCGAAGCGGTATGGCCGAACTACCGTTTTCTAGCTCCACTGGCACCGTCGCAATGCTCCTTGACCAAGTGAATTGAGGGCAGCCCTCAACAGGCCCTGCTTTGGAACAGGGCCCTATGGTCGGCATACGTCTTGCGTAGTAGCTAGAAGATAGCGATTGGTGCACTGTTTCGCGCACCAACAGGCAGGTAATAGAGGCAATTGTGGCACAGATGCTGGACGAAACCCAACAATTCCTACTGGATCACGTTGATGGGGCGGTTGCCATCATTGACGCACGACAGCGTGATCTGCCACTCATTGCCACGAATCGAGCCTATCGCGAAATCTTCCAGCGCTCCGCCGCCACAGAGGCAACAATAGAGGACACGCTAGCGCCGCCCCCGTTAGCCTCTGCACTGCTGCAAGGGGCGATGCAGACAGTAATCACCGAGGGTACGCCCTGTAAGTTGCGCGATTTCACTCTGGCAACATCCGCTACTATCGGTGACCATGACCAGAACACCCTCTGGGATTTGCAGTTGCAGCCTGTCTGCGGGCAGGCTGGTGCCGTTGAGCAAGTGATTATCTCGCTGGCGAAACACGACGATACTAAGTCACCAACTACCCCTGCTCCAGATGTAGAGCAGGATCAGGAGGCCTTTCTCTCGCTGCTCACACACGAAATCAAGTCGCCGCTCACCTCAATCAAGGGGTTTTCCCAACTGGCAATGCGTGCGATTGAAACCAATGACGATCCATTGCACCGCACTGAGCGCCACTTGCGGATCATCAAGGAACAGGCCGACCGAATCGATCGGCTGATCAGTGATCTCGGCGATCTGGCCCGACTACAACGCGGACAGTTGCCCTTCGCTCCAATGGCCTTCGCCCTTGGCCCAATCATTCAGAGTGTGGTTGATCGCTATCGCGCAATTACCAGCACACACCAAATTACGCTGACAAGCGATCCACAGATGCTGATTGTCCGGGCCGATCCACAGCGGATTCAGCAAGCAGTAGGCAACCTCATCCAAAATGCCGTGAAATATAGCCCGAACACCACGAAAATCGCAGTCTCCCTGACCCAGCAGCAAGATGCTGCACGAATCACCGTGCGCGACTGGGGGCTGGGGATTTCCGCTGATGCCCAATCGCATATCTTTGAGCGGTTCTATCGTGCGGCCAATGGCGATTCTGGTAATCTCGGTCTTGGCCTCTTTATCGCCCAACAGGTAGTGCAACAGAGTGGCGGCACGCTGACCGTTGAAAGCGAAGAGGGAGTGGGCAGTAGTTTTCACCTGGATCTGCCCCTGGCCGAACCCGATCCAAACGAAGACTTTTAGTCAGGCTTATCCCCTGGCCTGCTGCGGCGCACCATCCACACGCAGAACCGTATCATCACGATCAATCAGCAAGATCGCCCCGGTCGCCAGGAGCGCAACCACAATCACAATGGCAAAGACTGGTTCATAGCGGCCAAAGAACGTATAGAGGACGCCAGCCGTTACCGGGGCCAGCGCACGTGCGCCAGTGACAAAAAAGGCCAGTGTGCCACTGATTGTGCCATAATTCGCCCGACCATACAGTTCGGCCACCAGCGCTGCCCGTGCTGGAGTAATCGCGCCAAAGCCGATCCCAAAGAGGATGACAAAGGCAATCACCCCCAGTGTTGTCCCAGTCAAGGCAAGCACCATAATCCCGACTGCCTGCACCGCGAAAATCCCCCCAGCCACAAACCGCCGGGGTACCCAGTTACCCAACGGCGTGAAGATCAGCCGACCGGGGAGGGCCAGCAGCCCAATCGCTGCGGCAGCCCCAGCCGCAAAGTGTGACGTGAACCCGTGGTCAGTCAGATACGGAATCAGGTGGATTGTCACCGCAACATTGGCAAAAAAGGCCAGACAAAAGCCAATTGTCAGCCAGCGGAATGAACTACTCCGAAAGGCATCGCGAGCAGCCACGCTCTCCTCAGTTACCACCACTGCTGCCCCTTGCTGCGCCGTTGGCACCACTGCACCATCTGGCAGCAAACCCAGATCTTCGGGGCGGCGGCGCAAGATCACTGCATGTGGGGGAATCGTCAATACCCCAAGGAGAACAGCCAGGATGATCAACGCCGTGCGCCAGCCATAATTGGAGACGAGCCGATCGATCAGCGGGAGATAGATTACACTGGCAAACCCACCAACAAAGGTAATAATCGTCAGGGCACGGCTACGCCGTTGCCGAAACCAGGTGGCGATCGCCGCGAATGCTGGCTCATAGAGCGTCGCCGCCATTGCCAAGCCGATACCAACAAAGATCGCGAAGAAGAACGGGATTGTGCGGACATTGGCCCAGGCCAGCAGCAACAACGTTGCCCCAATTGAACCAAGCGTCATCAACAGACGCGGGCCATGCTGATCAACCCAACGCCCAACGAATGGCCCCACTAGACCAGAACAGAGCAGGCAAAGCGAGAAGGCCGCAGTTAAGGTCGCCCGAGACCAGCTCAGGTCCGCTTCCATCGGCGCGACAAAGACCGAAAAACCGTAGTACAGAATACCCCAGGAAGTTACCTGCCCCCAGGAAAGCGCCAGCAGTATCCACCAACCATAATATCGGCTACGCCCACCCTCAGCCGCTACCGTCATCCCCACCCCCCTTGACAACTGGTCTGATATATCGGAAAATCGCGTTTGTCCGATAGAAATTAGAAGTACTTTAGCGAAGAAATCATCACAATGCAAGAGGGTATGATGCTGATGCAGAGGACAGGATCGGGACAAGCAGCCGCAGAGACCCGCATCCTCCGGATCTTGCGGGCGGTGGCGAGCCCAGTACGCTTCCGCATCGTCGAATTGCTCGCCGAGCGGAAAGACGCCACCTCGCCGCAACTGATGGAGGAACTGGGGCTCGCGCAATCCAGTGTCCACGACCATCTCACAGCGTTGCGCAAGGCTGGCGTAGTGCAGACGAGTGGCGAAGGGCCGAACCGTTACTACTGTCTGAATCCGGCAACGCTTGAATATCTCGGCGCATATCTGGGCGGACTTGGTCAACGCGCCCGCACCTGGAGCGGGTTGCCAGTGGGAACCAACACGGAGAGAACGATGGCAATACGTGACGCAACGGCAACTGATGCCCCAGCAATCGCCCGTATCTACAATCAAGGAATCGAAGACCGCGTGGCTACCCTCGAAACAGAACTACGCTCACCCGAAGAACGGGCGCAGTGGTTGGCAGCCCGCACTGAGCGCCAACCAGTAATTGTCGCCACCGACGACGACGGCACAATTGTCGGCTGGGGGTCACTCAATACCTTTAATCCTCGCCCCGCCTATCAACACGTCGCCGACTTCTCCCTCTATGTCGAGCGCAATCAACGTGGACGAGGGATTGGCGATGCACTGCTTGGGGCGTTAGAGGTGCGCGCTCGGGCGCTTGATTATCACAAAATGGTCCTCTCCGCCTTTCCAACCAATGCCCCAGGAATGCGTCTGTACCAGCGGCATGGTTTTACTACCGTGGGGATCTACCATGAACAGGGGCTGCTGGACGGACAGTGGGTCGATACGATCATCATGGAGCGGCTGCTCGACTAACCAGACCAATCACGCCCCTTCAGTCATTTCTTGCATCCCGCAGTGGCCGCTACTACACTCATATTGGCGGCCTTCACTGTGTAGTCATGCTACCGTACGCTGAAGGTTTCGCTACGGCCAGAAATTGGGTGAGGAAGGGCACAGAATGCTGGTACTACTGGAACCATATGCAACCACTGAGACAATCACGACAATCACGGCCACTATCCAGAACGCTGGGCTACAGGCCGATCTGCTGCATGGCACAAGCCATCAGATGCTGGCCATTACTGGGGCCACCTCCCCTGGCTTCAAACGGTCGCTCGAAGCACTGCCGGGAGTGGCCGAGATCGTCCTCGATAGCCAGGACGAAGCGCCACTGACACGCAACCTACGAATCGCCGAAAACCGCCCCTTGGTATCTCCGGCGATTCTGATGGAGGAATTACCCCTCCCCCCGGCCAGTGCTCGCATCATCAGCCAATCACGCGAAGAAGTCATCGCGATCCTCAATGGCACCGACGACCGCTTGATCGTCGTTGTTGGCCCTTGCTCGATCCACGACCCCGAGGCGGCGGTCGACTATGCCCGCCGTCTCGCACCGCTTGCCAACGAACTCGCCAGCGATCTGCGGATCGTCATGCGCGTCTACTTCGAGAAGCCGCGCACTACCATCGGCTGGAAGGGGTTGATCAACGATCCGAATCACGACGAGAGTTTCGCTGTCAACAATGGGCTGCGTATCGCCCGCCGCATCCTGCTCGACATTGTGGCAATGGGCCTGCCTGCTGGCTGCGAATTCCTCGACCCTATCTCACCACAATACTTCACCGATTCAGTCACCTGGGGGGCCATCGGTGCCCGTACTACTGAGAGTCAGGTTCACCGTGAACTTGCCTCCGGGCTATCGATGCCGATTGGCTTCAAGAATGGTACCGGGGGCGGGATTCAGATGGCGATTGATGCAGTGCGGGCGGCGGCCTACCCCCATCAATTTCTTGGCGTGACCGAACAAGGACTGGCCGCAATTGTTGGCACACGCGGGAACGAGGACGGGCACCTGATCCTGCGTGGGGGGACGACTGGCACCAACTACGACGCGGCAAATGTTGAACGAGTCCTCGGAATGCTCCGCGCCAGCAACCTGACGCCACGCCTGATGATCGACACCAGCCACGGCAACAGCGACAAAGATTATCGCCGCCAACCCCTCGTCGCGCAGGCGATTGCCGAACAGGTCGCGCAGGGTCAGCGCGGAATTATTGGGGTGCTAATGGAGAGTTTCCTGGTTGACGGTCGCCAGGATCTACGGCCCAATACCGCACTCGCCTATGGGCAGAGTATCACTGATTCCTGCATGGGCTGGGAGATGACGGTACCCATCCTCCGTAACCTCGCATTAGCGGTACAGGCGCGGCGAGCAAACACCCCTGCAAGCTAGAGCAGCCCTGAAACCGCTGCTTATGTAAAGTTTTCTGATGGCTGAATACGCTGACGACAATAGCACCACAAAACACGTGGATGACGCAGAAGAACTAGCCGAGGTCGCCCGCTGGCCTGTCACTATCGCCCTGCTCCTCCTTGGCGCGGTCTTCTTCGTCATGTCAAGTCAGTACACGCTTGGTCCGCGTTGGAGCGTCATCACGGCAATTGTCCTGCTGCTGATCCCACTCTGGCTAACGCACTGGCAGAAACTTGATCACCTGACCCATGCCATCTCCCTATTCCTGAATTGCATCCTGACCTTCACCGTAGCGTCCAGC
>JBDHWF010000106.1:0-13973 GCA_039810045.1 Chloroflexia bacterium | reverse complement strand
AATGTGGTCAACCCTGACGACTATATCCAGCGGGTCGGATCTGACGCCTTTCGCACTTACCTGCTCTTCATGGGACCATTCGACCAGGATAATGACTTCAGCGATAAGAATCTGGTCGGCGTCACCCGCTTCCTGGATCGGGTCTGGCGGCTGTTCACCGATCCCGCCCCAGCGGGCGGCGCAGGGGTCGATATGCGGCCTCGCCACCGCTATATCAAGCGCATCACCGATGAGTTAGATCGCTACCAGTTCCACACGGCGATCGCCGCGTTGATGGAATATTCTAACTGGGTTGGCACGAACCGCGATGCTTTCACCACCGCGCAATGGGCCGAAGCGTTACAGACGCTGAACCTGCTACTGGCCCCAATCACACCGTTCCTGGCCGAGGAACTGTGGGAACGACAGGGCGGCAGCTACAGTGTCCACCAACAGGCGTGGCCGATCTATGATCCCGCCCAGATTGTCGATGCTACGGTAACGATCATCGTTCAGGTCAACGGCAAGATGCGCGATCGGGTTGAAGCCCCAGCAGGGATCACACAGGATGCGGCGCAGGAACTGGCCCTGACCAGTGAAAAAGTCGCGCAGTTCGTCGATGGTAAGCCCGCAAAGAAGGTCATCTACGTGCAGGATAAGCTGCTGAATATCGTGGTCTGAGCCGATCAACATACCCAGGGAGCAGCATCAGGCCGTGGCGGTATTTACTGCCACGGCCTCTAACAATCGCGTGGCCTGCTGCCGCACAGCTTCCCGTAGCGCAGTAGGCACTCGGATCTGCATAGCAGATCACCGCCTGTTGCACTGCCTGCACCTATGCAGCACACAAAAAAGAGCCGGGTCTGGGGGAACCCGGCTCGTATGAGGTGGAAGGAGGAATGGATCCATGGAACACGACTCATGACCATGTTCACTTCTCTCTGTACCAGTATGCACCTGATCAGTCCAAGAGCGTATCCCCCGGTATAGGCAATTGGGCTTAAACGAAAGTACCGATCTTCTAGGACCCCACCCAACTACGCAGTGTTCTCGCGTCATACCGCCCCCCCAGAAACGAACAGGTGTTCTATCTGTAAGCCGATCTGCTATACTCTGTGCAGGATTGAGCTACCTGCTTCGGGTGATGCCGCGCATGAGCGCAGATACGACACCAACAACTGCAGATGGCGCACAGCAATCACTCGCCACCCTTGAGGGCGTGATCGAGCGGATCACCTTTGTCAACCCCGAAAATGGCTACACCGTCGCCAAAGTACAACCTGCTGGCAAGAACTATGTCGTCGCGGTCGTCGGCAACCTCCCCTCGGTCAATCCTGGGGAATCAGTCACGCTCAGCGGGCGCTGGACAAGCCACGCCATGCATGGCCGCCAGTTCGTCGCCGAAAGCTGCCGCGTCGTCCTACCAGCGACGATTGATGGCATCCGCAAATACCTTGGCTCCGGCATGATCAAAGGGATCGGGCCGAAGATGGCCGAGCGGATCGTCGCCCACTTTGGCGCGGATACCCTGGCCGTCATCGACGATGCCGCCGAGCGCCTGATCGAAGTACCTGGGCTTGGCCCACACCGCACCGGGAAGATTCGTGAGGCGTGGCACGAGCAAAAGGCGATCAAGGAAGTGATGATCTTCCTCGCTGATCATGGGGTGACGACCAGCCTCGCTGTGCGCATCTACAAACGGTATCGCGACGCCGCCATAGGGATCGTCAAGAACGACCCCTATCGGCTGGCACGAGAAGTGAACGGGATTGGCTTCAAGACCGCCGATAAGATCGCGATGGAGTTGGGAATCGCCCCCGATGCCCCCGAGCGTATCGGCGGGGCGGCCCTGCATCTGCTCTGGGAAGCCAGCGATAATGGGCACGTCTATCTGCCCGAAGATGAACTGGTGACGAAAAGTGTTGAGACACTGACGATTGCCGCCGAAAAGGTTCGGGACGCGATTGACCAGTTGCTCACGACTGATAGCGCCCGCCGCGAAGAAATCGAGGGCCGCGCGGTCATCTATCTGACGCCCTATTACCACGCGGAGGGGGGAATCGTTCGGCGGTTGGCCCAGTTAGTACGCTCCCCAGCCGACCGCCTCGCCCATTTCCAGCAGGTCGATTTTGCAACCGCCTTCCGCTGGCATCAGACCAGGAGCGGCATCACGCTGACAGCAACCCAGCAATCTGCCGTACAAATGGCGCTGACCCACAAGGTCAGCGTGCTGACTGGTGGCCCTGGCGTGGGGAAAACAGCGACGACGCAGGCGATTGTCGCGATTTTGCAGGCGAAACGGGGCAAGCCCTTGCTGGCCGCCCCCACTGGTCGCGCCGCGAAACGACTGGCTGAACTCACTGGGGAATCAGCCCAAACGCTCCACCGTTTGCTCGGCGTGCGCTTCGGCGGCGAGGCTGGTCATAACGCCGACAACCCCCTTGAAGGCGATCTGCTGATCGTTGATGAAGCATCGATGCTCGATACGCTGCTGGCAAATACGCTGCTGAAAGCCGTTCCAACCGATATGCATCTGTTATTCGTTGGCGATGTCGATCAGTTGCCCTCCGTCGGCGCAGGGAATGTGCTGCGCGACATTATCGCGTCAGGCCAGGTGCCAGTCACCGCGCTCGACCAGATTTTCCGGCAGGCGCAAGATAGCGGGATCGTGACCAATGCCCACAAGATCAATAAAGGGGAAACCCCGATCACCAAAGGGCTGACCGATTTCTTCTTCCTGCCCGAAGATGATCCTGAACAGGTAGCGGAAACAGTGGTCGCCCTCGCCCGTGACCGTCTCCCGCGCCGCTATGGGTTTGACCCGCGCCGCGATATTCAGGTGCTGCCCCCGATGCACGGCGGCGCAATCGGCGTCTCCGCGCTGAATATGCGCCTGCAAGAGGCGCTGAATCCACCACGCCCCAACAAGGCCGAAAAGCAGTTCGGCTCGCGGCTCTACCGCGAAGGGGATCGGATTATCTGCATCCACAATGATTATGAGCGCCAGGTTTTCAACGGTGATGGGGGCTGGATCGAGCGGATTGACCTGATCGAACAGGAGGCCACGATTCGCCTGGACGACGAACGGCGCGTCACCTGGGGGTTCAGCGATCTCGATGATCTCGCCATCGCCTACGCCGTAACAGTCCACAAGAGCCAGGGGAGCGAATATCGCGCCGTGATTATCCCGCTGCACACAACGCACTACATGATGTTACAGCGTAATCTGCTCTATACTGGCGTGACACGAGCTAAGGAACTGGTCGTACTGGTCGGGTCGTGGCGCGCACTCGCAATTGCTCTGAAAAGTGACCGCGTAGCCGAGCGGTATACGTCGCTCGCGCAGCGCCTCCGCGAAGAACTCGCCCCACCAACTACCGACAAGCGGGCCAAGATCATCAAACTGCAAGAGAAGCTGCGTCAGCGGCTCGACGCCAATCCACCAGTGCCCGAACGCCCGCGCCTGGTCGCCGAGGCCCCTGCGGAGTATCGACGCAAATGAGTGAACAGCAACGAACTGACGACCAGGGCAGCCGCCGCCCCATTATCCTGCTGGCTGAGCCAGTGATTGAGCGGATCGCAGCGGGCGAAACGATTGAACGACCCGTTTCGGTGGTCAAAGAACTGGTGGAAAACGCAATTGACGCCGGAGCGCGGCGGATCACGGTTGAGCTACGCGGCGGCGGCACCCGTTCGATCAAAGTGAGCGATGATGGGAGTGGGATTCCCGCCGAGGAACTGCCACTCGCCTTCGCCCGCCACGCCACCAGCAAACTTCGCAGTGCCGACGAACTCTGGCAGCTAGCAAGCCTCGGCTTTCGCGGCGAAGCCCTCGCCTCCATCGGGGCGATGGGCGAGACATTGCTGATCTCCGCCACTGCGGACAGCAGCGAGGGGGCGGGCGTGCTGGTCAGCAATGGACAGATCATCGAGTCGTTCAGTCGCGCCCGCACCCGTGGCACGACGGTAACGGTTCGCTCGCTCTTTGCTAATGTGCCTGCCCGTCAGAAATTTCTGCGCCCAGCCCGCACCGAGTCAACGCAGGTCAATCTGCTGGTACGGCGCTATGCCCTGGCTCGGCCCGACATCAGCTTCCGCCTGATCCTTGATGGGCATCAGTCGTTCGCCTCCGCTGGCGACGACGATTATCAGAGCGCCCTGACAGAAGTTTACGGGCGCCAGATCGCCCTGGCCCTGACGCCGTTGCCCGAAATCACCGTTGGCGATGCCCGCATCAGTGGGTTCATCAGTGGCCCCCAACTGCATCGCCCCAATCGGCGGCAGATCAGCTTCTTTGTCAATGGTCGCTGGGCCACACCGCGCAATCTCAGCGATGCCCTGGAAACGGCCTACCGCCCGTTCTTCCCACGAGGCAGGCACCCCATCGCCGCGATCTTCATCGAGATCCCCCCTGCCGAAGTCGATGTCAATATCCACCCAGCCAAGGCTGAGGTACAACTGCTGCCCGAAAGCTCAGTCGCCGCTGCGCTTAGTGAAACAGTGCGCGCGCTTCTGGCGCGGCATCAGGGCGCACGGCAAAGTGCCGGCTTCCAACTCGCCACCCTGCGTGGGCTACCAACTGCGGCAGGGATCGCCGAGGAACAGGCCCCCTGGGATCCCACGCACCAGCCAGCGATGCCCCCGATTCAAGGCACCAATTTACCCCCACTCCGTTTCCTCGGACAACTGCGCGAATCGCTGTTACTGGCTGAGGGGCCAGACGGACTTTATCTGGTCGATCAGCACCGCGCCCACGAGCGGATCATCTATGAGCGACTATTGCAGCATCTCGACCAGGAACACGCCGACCGCGAGCAAGAACTGATTGAGCCACTGGTATTGGAGCTTGGCCCGTTGCAAGCAGCGATGCTCGATGATCGCCTGCCCGAACTGGCGCATCTGGGAATCAGTTGCGAGAACTTTGGGGGGCGCTCGTTCCTCGTTCGGGCGATCCCCGCGCTGGGTGAACACGAAGATCTGACAGCGGCGCTCCCCTGGCTGATCGATGAGCTGGTCGAAGATGACGAAGACTGGCGCGAACGCCTGATGGTCAACCTCTCCTGTCGCGCCGCCCTCCGCAAAGGCCGCCCGCTGACGACCGCGCAGGCTCACACGCTCCTGACCGACCTCGCGGAAACCAGTGTGCCAGCCACCTGTCCTCACGGCTCCCCGATCATCCTGCATCTGGACGAAGCGCTACTCACCCGCCAGTTTGGCTGGTGAGATGACTATTGATCACCCTGGCCCGACCTGGGTCATCGTCAACCCCGCTGCGGGCAACGGCAAAGCGGCACAACACTGGCCGCACCTCGCAACGCAACTAACGGCACAGGGGATCACCTTCACCCAGGCGATCACCTGTGGCCCTGGTGATGGGATCATGCTGGCAGCGCAGGCAGTGGCCGCCCGCGCCACGCGGCTGATCGTTGTTGGCGGCGACGGCACGCTGAACGAAATCGTTACCGGCCTCAGTCAGGCGATAACGCTGGGTACCGCTGTCCCAACCCTGGCCCTCCTCCCACTCGGCACAGGCACCGACTTCGCCCGCGGCCTGGGGATCACCTCGATTGAGGCGGGCCTGAACGCGCTGCACAACGATCAACCGCAGGCCATTGACCTGGGAATAGCGCAGTTCCACGATCAGGCTGGGCAGGCGCAACGACGCGCCTTTGTGAATGTGGCTGACTGTGGTCTTGGCCCCCACGCCACCGCGCAGATCCGCAACGTCTCGCAGTTACCAGGACAACTGGCCTATCTTTACGGCGCAACGCAGGCGATTGCCGCCTACACTCCGGCGATGACCCAGATCAACGTTGATGGGCAGGAGGCGTATCATGCACCGTGCGGCTTACTCGCTGTCGGGAATGGTCGCTACTTCGGCGGCGGGATGCACGTCGCCCCAAAAGCGCAGCTTGCCGATGGACAATTCGATCTGGTGATTCTCGGTGGGACGAATCGCCGCCGCCTGCTCAGCGAACTACTGCCCCGCGTCTACCGTGGGACCCATCTGCGGCATCCAGCTGTACACCTGCTTCGGGGGGCCACGATCGCGATCACCGCCGAGCCGCCACTGCCGCTCGAACTCGATGGAGAAATTGTCGGCAGCACCCCCGCGACCTTCTCCCTGCTCCCGCAGGCGCTCAATGTCTTCGCCCCCACAGCCCATCGCCCGCTGGCTCAACGGGGTAGCGCTCCAGCAACTCAGCCGCGTCAAAATAGTCACTGATGTAGCGATGAAATCCCGCTAAGGCCGCCAGACTCAGCCAACTACGCCGGGCCAGAGTCACCCGCCGCCCCTCAATTGCCGCGATTACCCGCTGTGGTTCGCCGTCTGCCAGTTCATCAAGGGTCGTAGCAATGGCCGCGAAGGAGTAGTGAGCCTGCCGCAGCAGTAGCACAATACGGAGTCGCCGCAGTTGTTGTTGGTCATAGAGCCGATAGCGATTATCATGGCGCCGAACCGGCTGCAACAGTCCTTCGCGCTCCCAATAGCGCAGCGTTGAAATTGGCAACCCGACGAGGCGCGCTGCCTCACCGATCCGCAACTGCGCCCCCCGCCGTACCCCAAGCTCTTCAACCGTCTGGGTCGCCACATAGTTGAGCATCTCCACTGTCTGGCGCAGTTGCTGACGGGCATGGTCAAGGGCGGTGTGCTGCTGGTCAATCGTCGCCAACGCCGCCGCCAACCGCCCCTGATGCACGGCAGCCATCATCGCCTGGGCGGCTGGCACCCCATAGCACCCGACCAGTTGCCGCGCCGTGATCAGCGCGGCCAGGTGTTGCGGGCCATAGAGCCGATAGCCGCTCGGGCTGCGCTCAACCGCCGGGATGAAGCCACTCGCTTCATAGTTCCGCACCTGCTGCACGCTCACACCAACGGCATCCGCGAGATCTTTCGTCCGCAACTTTCTCAAAACCTTATTCAAGACCTTGCAGAACCCACTGGAGACTTTGGGCCTTGCTCACTGCTCATACAGTCAGGAAAATCAGCCAAACCCTCAATACTTGCATCAGCGTTCTACAATTTATTATAGCGCAACAATCACCTGAAAGGCGTCGCACAGATACCAAGGAGGGTTATGAGTTCATCATTGGCGATCATTGCCGAAGATGTCCACAAGCACTATCCCAACAGCACCCCAGGGGCAGGGCTGAATGGCTTCAACCTACAGGTACCTACCGGCACTGTCTGCGGCCTGCTTGGGCCAAATGGTGCGGGAAAAACGACAGCCGTGCGCATTCTAACGACCTTGTTACAACTGGACGCTGGTCGCGCCATCGTTGCTGGTTACGACGTACAGCACCAGGGCCGCCAGCTACGGGAAGTGATCGGGTTGGTGGGACAGGCTGCCGCCGTCGATGAAATCATCACGGGCCAGCAAAATCTCGAACTCTTTGGCAAACTCCACCACCTCAACGGTGCCACTGCGCGCCAGCGTGCCGCCGAACTCCTTGAACGGTTCGGGCTGAGCGCAGCCGCCAATCTGAGTGTGGGCAAATATTCCGGCGGGATGCGCCGCAAACTCGACCTGGCAGCCAGCCTGCTCGTTGCCCCCAGCGTCCTCTTTGTCGATGAGCCAACAACGGGACTGGACCCCGCTGCCCGCCAGGAAGTATGGACGGCCCTTCGTGAATTGATCGCCACTGGCACCACGATTCTGCTGACGACCCAATACCTGGAAGAAGCCGATCAACTTGCGGATCAGATTGTCCTGTTGCAAGCAGGCAAAGTGATCGCCGCTGACACGCCCACAGCCCTAAAGCAGGCACTCGGCAGCGAACGTCTCGAACTGCGCCTGCACCAAGCGGAAGATCTCGCCCCCAGTCTGACAATCGCCCAACCGCTTACGGTTGGCGATATTGGCGTTGATCAGGAAACGCTCACGCTGAGTATCCCGG
The DNA here is from genome assembly GCA_039810045.1 of Chloroflexia bacterium. Classification (GTDB taxonomy): domain Bacteria; phylum Chloroflexota; class Chloroflexia; order Thermomicrobiales; family CADCWN01; genus CADCWN01. The sequence continues at coordinate 6,095 of JBDHWF010000106.1, read as the reverse complement.
TCACATCTGGGATTCAGAGCCTGCTCGCTGTTGCGAATCACCTCAATCAGCACGGCATTGAGCCAGCGGATTTGCAGATTCGGCGTCCAACCTTAGATGAAGTGTTCCTCCACCTGACCCAGCAACCAGCCACCGTACAATAAGTGAAACGAGGTGTAGCAATGAGCGTACCGACGATTACCAATCGTCCATACCATCCCTTGCGCTGGTTCATCACCGATGCGCTGGCGATTACCCAGCGCGACTTACGCCACTGGATTCAGCAGCCAGCAACGATTCTGCTAACCTGGGGCTTCCCAATCATGCTCACGCTGATGTTTGGTGGGCTCTTTGGTGGCGCGATGAAAGTCCCCACCGACAGTTCCTATTTCACCTTTCTGATGCCCGGTATCTTTGGCCTGACGATCTTCTTCGGCCTGGAAGGAACGGCCCAGGCGATCACGGTGGACACCACCCGGGGAATCATTGATCGCTTTCGGTCATTGCCAATCAATAGCAGCACCGTGATTTTCGGACGTTGCCTGACCGATATGCTCGATTCAACTATTGGCCTCGTCATCCTGATCGGAACCGGGTTAGTGTTGGGCTGGCGCTGGCAACACGGCTTCGCCGCTGCGCTCGCTGGCTTTGGCCTCTTGTTGTTCCTGCGGTTTGCCCTACTCTGGCTGGGGATCTACCTTGGCCTGAAGCGCAAGAATCCCGGCCTCGCCTCCCCGCTCCAGATCCTCGTCTGGCCGATTGGCTTTCTCTCCAACGTCTTTGTCGATCCTGCCACCATGCCTGGTTGGCTCGGAGCCCTGGCGACCTGGAACCCGCTCTCGGCCACCATTGCAGCCACCCGCCAACTCTTTGGTAATCCCACATTCCCAGCCACCGCCGAAAGTTGGGCCGCCCAGCACGCCATCCTGCTGGCCTTGCTCTGGCCGCTGCTGATCACGGTGATCTTCCTCCCACTTTCCGCCTACACATTTCGGCGACTCGATCACTAGAAATAGAACTTTTGTTCTATATATGGTATCATTAGCCCTACACAAGGTTATGATCAGGGCATTACGGGGCGGCGACCACTGCCGTCCAGCAAATCGAAAGGATTGGTGATGACCGCGCATCAGTTGATCGAGATTCATGGGGCTCGCGAAAACAATCTGAAAGACGTTACCCTGACGATCCCGAAGCAGCAGATCACCGTTTTCACGGGGATCTCCGGCTCTGGCAAATCGTCGCTCGTTTTCGACACGATCGCCGCCGAAGCCCAGCGGCAACTGAACGAAACGTTCACCGCCTTTGTGCAGGGTTTTCTACCCCACTATGGCCAGCCCGATGTTGATAGTATCGAGAACCTGAACGCCCCGATCATCATCGACCAAAAGCGCGTTGGGGGCGGCTCACGCTCCACCGTTGGCACCTATACCGATATCGCCGCCGTCCTTCGGCTGCTGTTCTCGCGGGTGGGGCAACCCGCGGCTGGCCCCGCCTACGCCTTCTCGTTCAACACCCCGCAGGGGATGTGTCCAGAATGTGAAGGGATTGGCAAAACGGTACAGCTTGATCTCGACCGCTTCCTGGATCGCCGCAAATCGCTGAACGAAGGCGCACTACTGCACCCAGAGTATAAGGTGGGCAAGTGGATCTGGAAGATCTATGCGCAATCTGGCTTTTTCGATAACGATAAGCCACTTGCCGATTACACCGACGAAGAGCTTCAGACACTGCTCTATGGCACGGGGCATAAAGTCAATTTTGGGGAAATCAACCTGACCTACGTCGGCGTCGTCGAACGCTTCACCCGCAGCTACATCAAGAAAGATACTGCGGCGATGTCCGATCGCAATCGGGCGATCTTCGAGCAGTTCACCACCACGAAAACCTGCCCCCTCTGCCAGGGCGCACGCCTCAACCAGGCCGCGCTGGCCTGCCAGATCAACGGCAAGAATATCGCTGAGCTCGCTGATCTGGAGATTCCCGCCTTGCTCGATTTTCTGGCAACCCTGACAACGCCCACGGCGCTCACCATCGCCGCCAAACTCTCCGAACGACTGCAACACCTAGTCGATATTGGCCTTGGCTACCTCTCCCTCAGTCGGGAGACAACGACGTTATCTGGTGGAGAATCGCAACGCCTGAAGATGATTCGGCACCTCGGCAACAGCCTGACAGAAATGCTCTACATCCTCGATGAACCAAGTGTGGGCCTGCACGCCCGCGACGTAGCCCGCCTGACTGGGCTGCTGAAGAAGCTGCGCGATAAGGGCAATACTGTCCTGGTCGTTGAACACGACCCCGATGTGATCGCCATCGCTGATCATGTCGTCGACATCGGCCCTCGCGCTGGCACGCACGGTGGCGAGATCGTCTACGAAGGAAACTACGCCGACCTGCGAACAGCCAAGACGCTGACCGGGCAATTCCTCAGCCAGCATCTGCCGATCAAGGAACAGGTGCGCCAGCCAACCGGGCAACTCCCGATCAAAGACGCGACCTTGCACAACCTGCACAACGTCAGTGTGAATATCCCCACAGGAGTGCTGACGGTCGTCACGGGCGTTGCTGGTTCGGGGAAAAGCACGTTAATCAACGATATCTTTGTCGTACAGCACCCCGAAGCGATCGTGATCGACCAATCGCGTGTGACTGCTAACATCCGCTCGGCCCCAGTGACCTACACGGGGATCATGGACGAGATTCGGCAGGTCTTCGCCAAAGCGAACAAGGTCAGCGCATCACTCTTTAGCTTCAACTCAGCGGGGAGTTGCCCCAACTGCAACGGTCTCGGCGTGGTTTATACCGACCTCGCCTTTATGGAAGGGTTCACCTCGCCGTGCGAGATCTGCGAAGGGAAACGGTTCAAGCCAGAAGTGCTCGATTACCACCTGCGCGGGCAGACGATCAGCGATATTCTCGACATGACCGCCGAAGAAGCGTTGGCGTTTTTTACGGAGAAGAAGGTCAAAGCAGTGATCCAGGCGATGAACGACGTGGGCCTGGGATACCTGAAGCTCGGTCAGCCACTCAGCACCGTCTCTGGGGGCGAGGGCCAGCGCCTGAAGCTCGCCACCGAACTCCACAAGAAGGGCAGCATCTATGTGATGGACGAGCCAACAACGGGGCTGCATCTCTCGGATATTGGGATGTTGATGCGCATCATCAATCAACTGGTCGATGCCGGCAACAGTGTCGTCCTGATCGAGCATCACCTCGACGTAATCCGGCAGGCCGACTGGATCATCGACCTTGGCCCAGAGGGCGGTAGTGCAGGCGGGCGAGTACTCTTTGAAGGCCCACCCGCCGCGCTACGCGCTTGCCAGCAGAGCATTACGGCCCGCTATATCTAGTCGCCGCTGCTCATTTCATCACTGCGGCCTGTGCGCCCATCAGTGCGCCCAGGCCCAACCCTGGGATAGACTCCTGGCAGTGGTCGGGCTAGCCACGAAGTCGATGCGGGGGAAGCTGCCACCGCCAATAATGCCCTCTGGGGCGGCCCCCAACCAATCCTGCAAAATCGTGCCATAGACCGAGCGGAAATCGATATTCTGCTTCAGATCACCATTATCAAGATCGGTCAGGCTGGGATGATTGCCGTAGATCCCGGCCTTCACCCCACCGCCCATAATGTAGAGTGACGAACCAGCGCCATGATCGGTACCAGCCGAACCGTTCTCGTGGACGCGCCGCCCAAACTCCGAGAACGTCATCAGCAGGACATCGTCAATCTTCCCCATCCCTTCCAGATCGCGCAGGAACGCCTGGACGCCTTCGCCGACCGTTTTCAACAGGGTGGGGTGGGTCCGAACCTGGCTCGCGTGGGTATCAAACCCACCGAGCGTGATATGAAAGACTTTCGTGCCGAGGTCAGCAGAAAGCAGTTTGGCGATCATTTGTAGGCCCTGGGCAAACTTTGTGGTGGGATATTGCACCGTACTCTGGTAGGTGCTGGCAATGGTTTTCAACTTATTCGAGGTATCGAGGGCCTCCACAGCAGCCTGCCGGATAAAGCTATCGTAGTCCTGCCCATGCGCCCCACCATGCAGCGATTTGAACGTTGTAAGCTGGTTATTGCGGTCTTTGGGGAATTTGCTGTCGGTGAGGAAATCAAACCCCTCAATCGAGCTAATCGCTGGCACTGTGCTTTGGCCCGTCCAGAAGAGCTTGGAGACCGTATCGCCAATATCAACCCCAGCCATTGGGCGATCTTCCCCCGAACAGGCATTGTCGATATAGCGCCCCACCCAACCCGTTGGCTCAATAATATCGGGGCGGGCCGAAGTCCAGATGTCGGTGGCGCGGAAGTGCGACCGATTCGGATTGGGGTAGCCCACCCCTTGAATTAACGCCAGATGCCGATCATCATACAGCGCCTTGAACGAACTCAGCGCGGGATTGAACCCCACCTGATCGTTGAGGGCCAACACCTCGCCCTTTGGCACTGCCAACGTCGGGCGCACCTGGTAGTAGGTGGGATCGGCATACGGCACCACGGTGTTGAGGGTATCGTTGCCCCCCCCAAGCTGAATGACCACCAGCGACCGCTTGCTGTTCGGCCCGGTCATCGTTCCTTCAACCGTCTGCGCCATTACTTCGACTGTACGGGTCAGAAAGGTGGGTGCAGTAACGCCCATGGCCAGCAGCAGCGTACCGCGTTGCAGGAATGAACGACGAGAAAATGGCATCAGGAATACTCCTTTCGGATCGAGATTCGCCCGTAGGGCAGGTTAGCTTTCCAGATAGGTGGGCATCGCCGCCACCAGATGAATCAACCCACGCACCTTGGAGTCGAGCGTTTGGGCATTCAGCGTAAAGTTTCCTGGTTGGCCCTGCTCATTCAATTTCAGATAACTGACGAGCGCAGCCCGTTGGTCAGCCGTGGCAACGCCATCGAGCATCAGACCGATCAGCCAATCAGCCAACGCTTCGGGCGCAGTAAACGACTGCCCCCCAAGAATTGAGGCGGGGTCGAAGGCCGCCAGGTTCGCTGTCGCTTTGCGGGCAGTGACGAGCTTGTTCGCGTAATTCGCCCGATCCAGAATACTGCCTGGGCTGATCCAACCCAGGCCACTGGTCCACCCGCCCACATTGGGGGGATCAAAAAGCTCTTGGCCCATCTGGCGGGCCGCAATGATCGCATCACGCGTAGGGTGCGTCAGGCCCAGCGTCCGCATCAACCCCGCTACATACTCAATCGGGCTTTTGATCTTCGCCCGATACGCGCGCTCGGAGGAAAACTCTGGCGAAAGGAAGATCGTCCGCATCATCTCGCGTAAGTCGAAGCCATGCTGGGCAAACGCTGCCGCAAAGGGCGCAACGACTGCGGCATCAGGGGCATCCCAGATGAAGAAGCGGAAGAGTTTGGTCGCGATGAACGTTGCCGTGGCTGGATGATTGAGCGCGATCCGAATGATGTCGCCCCCATCCCAATTGCCAGTTTGTCCCAGAAAGGTCTTCTGGCCGTTATCATGCTGCTTTGGTTCAAAAGCAAATCGCCCGTTGATATAGGCTTTGCCATTCGCGGTCGAGCGATCCCCGGTGAAGAACCAGCCCGTAAAAGCCCGGGCTGATGCCTTGACATCATCTTCGCTATAGTTGCCGATGCCCATCATAAAGAGTTCCAGCAACTCGCGACCATAGTTCTCGTTTGGCGATTTCGCCCGATTCTGATTCCCATCCAGCCAGATCAGCATCGCCGGATCTTGGGAAACCGCCAGAACAAGCTCCTGAAAATTGCCCAACCCCTGCGCCAGAAATAGCTGGTATTGCTGCCGCATCAGGGCGGGGCTGTTCACTTTTGATTTCGCCGTGGCAAAGTGCCCATGCCAGAACAGCGCCATCTTCTCCTGCAACGGCGTCTTCGTCACAATCATCCGCCGCAACCACTCGACCTGCAGCATCGGGAACGCCGCCTGATTGGTAGCTGGATCAATATCAATTGCCGCCAACGGTGCATCAAGCTCCGGTTGAGGAAAACGCTGCGGGTTCAGCAACCGCTCAACGGCCCCACCAAAGCCCAGTGCTGCATATTCATCAATCTCGGCGACTGTTGCGCCAAACCCAGCCCGCCGTAAGAGGTGAGCGATCTGGACACGGCCAGTGAGATCAGCCAT
>JBDHWF010000105.1:0-14134 GCA_039810045.1 Chloroflexia bacterium | reverse complement strand
CCGACAGCAGCTATTCGAGGCCTGATGCAGTGGTTTTCCATAGATGATCGCTCAGGGAAGCGAGGATGGAGGGTGCAACTGATGGGAGTATCTGACGATCTGCGAACGATCAAATTGGGGCGACGTTCACTGCTCAAAGGCGCGGCAGGAGTAGCGGGGGTGGCCGCACTTGCCCCAAGCGCCGCATTGGCCGAGGACCCACCACGTGGGTATCAGTTTGCCATACTCACCGATGAATTAGATAACGCCGAAAACCCAGATCGCGATTATGGCCCGAACGCCCCACCAGTCCATTACCCTGACCCCGATGTCGTTGCCGTGACTCCCGCATTCAATAAATATATCCAGGGGAACTCGGCGATTAAACGACTCTGGACTGGCGCACTGTGGGCAGAAGGGCCAGCATGGAACGGCATGGGCCGCTTCTTGCTCTGGAGTGACATTCCGAATGATATTCAATACCGCTGGTTGGAGGAGAACGGCCAGGTCAGCGTCTTCCGGAATCCGTCGGGCAACAGCAACGGCAATACTTTCGATTGGGAAGGGCGGCAGATCTCCTGTCAGCATGGGAATCGGCGAGTGGTGCGGTATGAGCATAACGGTACAACGTCAGTGCTAGCAGCGACCTTTGAAGGACAACCATTCAATTCGCCGAACGATGCAGTCGTCCACCCGAATGGCGGGATCTGGTTTACTGATCCTCCCTATGGCACAGCCCCAGTTGGTGGCTATGAAGGGAACCCAGGTGAAATTTATCACCCGAATTCAGTCTATCGGATCGATCCCAATGATGGATCAGTCACTCGTGTGACCAGCGATCTGGTCGCCCCGAATGGTCTCTGCTTCTCGCATGATTACAGTAAGCTCTACATTGTCGATACTGGCGCGGGGGCTGGGGATATCAAGGTCTTCGATGTCGTTGATGGGGTGCGATTAGCGAACGGTCGGGTTTTTGCCGACATGATGATCAATGGGAAGAAAGTCGGCCCAGATGCCGTGCGGGCCGATATCGACGGAAATATCTGGGCCTCTGGTGGTTGGGTGGGCTATGGATACGATGGAGTCCACTGCTTCACCGAGGAAGGTGAGCGCATCGGGCACATTCGTTTGCCAGAAACTACGGCCAACTTTGTCTTTGGTGGCCCAAAGCGTAACCGCCTGATGATCGCCGCGAGTCAGTCGATCTACGCCGTCTACGTGAATATCCGTGGGGCGCATATCACGTAGTTCGCCCGTGAACATAGTACAGATCGGGGCGGGCCAGTTCATGGCCGGCCCCGATCTGTTTGCCTTGGTTATTCTGCGTTCGCTGCCAGGGTGGGCTGAATAATGAGTTGGTAATAAATCGCGCCCATCTGTTCCGGGGTATAGGGCATCTCCTGTTCAAGCCACCATTGCAGCAGGGCAAGGGTGGCGGTAAGCCGATGGTGCACGGCGATCTCGGGCGGTATGCCAGGCGGTGCTAATGGCACCCAGTGCGTGGTGTAGCGGAGTGCATCAATCCCAAAACGGGCTAAGACTAAATTGGTTGCTCGACCACGCAGCAGAACCCGACAAAGGGTGGCGTGCGCCTGGGCATAGCGAAAAAGCGCAATACCAGTAGTTGTATGGTCAGCCTGTTCAACTGACGGGGCAAGTAGATCGACGATGGCCGCGATCACCACTTCCAGCACATCGTTGAGCAGGGCATCTTTGTCCGAGTAGTGCCGAAAGAAGGTGGCATACCCGAGCCCCGCCCGGGCTGCGAGGTCGCGGATAGTGATCGTTTCATATTCACGCTCCAATGTCAGGGCGATCAGCGCCTCAGCCAGGGCTGTTTGGGTGCGTACAATCCGCCGATCGGTTTGTTGCGCCTGGTCGATCAGTGTCGTTGCCATTGATTCCCACTACTTTCATTCACGATTGCCAAGATATGATATAGAGTGTATCATAAATTCTGGCACAGGATTGCCTGACAGCGTATGAGCGAAAGTATAGCGAAGTAGAGGACCTTGGTGGTGACAGGGCAGGTACAGGATCAACCAGTAGTTGAAGAAAAAACGGCGCGGGGCTATTGCCCGGTGCATGGAGATGTTGGGATCTGGACGCAGCACCTCGCCGCTGCACGCGGGCCGCAGCAGATTGCGCGTGATGCAGAGGGCGTCTGGCAGATTCATAATCACGCCCTGATGCGCCAGGTACTCCGAAGCGATCTGGTTAAACAGGCGGGGTTTGGGGCTGAACTGATCTCGCAGGTGCCAGGGGCGAATAACTTGCCGATTCTTTACCAAGAAGGTAAGACTCATCATGAGCAACGGCGACAAACCGCCCGTTTTTTTACCCCCAAGGCCGTCAGTACGCATTATCGGGCCTTGATGGAACGGTTTGTCAACGAGGCCATCGCTGAGTTTCGACAGGCTGGTCGCGCTGATCTGAGCAAGATTAGTATGCGGCTAGCAGTCGCGGTGGCGGCGGAGGTTGTTGGGCTGACCAACAGCCGTGTCCCTGGCTTGAGTCGGCGATTAGATGCCTTTTTCGCGGGGAACCTACCAGCGTCGAATGATTGGTTTGCCCAGCTACGCACCAGATTGAATCAGACGCGGATGCTGCAATTCTATTACCTTGATGTGCGGCCAGCGATTGCTGCCCGGCGAAAAAATCCTGGTGAGGATGTGATCTCACACCTGCTGGCGCGTGGCTACAACGACACCGAGATCTTGACCGAATGTATCACCTATGCGGCGGCGGGGATGGTCACAACCCGTGAGTTTATCACCGTGGCTGCCTGGTATCTGCTGACAACGCCGCCCCTGCGTGAGCGCTACCTGGCGGCGCCAGAAGCTGAGCGATACGCGATCCTGGAGGAGATCCTGCGGCTGGAGCCAGTGGTGGGGCATCTTTATCGGCAGACAACTGCTGATCTGGTGCTTGATCATCACGGTCAACCGATCACGATTCCCGCTGGGTCAAAAATTGACCTCCACATTTACGCCGCTAATCGCGACGAAGCGGTGGTTGGCTCCAGGCCAGATGATATTTGTCCAGGTCGTTCGTTACTTGATAAGCAGACGATGCCAGCCGTCATGAGCTTTGGCGATGGACACCATCGTTGCCCTGGTTCCTACATTGCGATTCAAGAATCCGATATCTTCCTGCGGCGACTCCTGGCGTTGCCAGGGCTGCGCCTCGATCAGGATCCCACCATTGGCTTTGATCCCCTGACTGCCAGCTACGTCGTGCGTGGCTGCCTGATCAGCGAGGAACCAGGAGTGGCGCAGCGTGAGGCAGCGGATCGTGCCAGGGCGCTCCCTAGCGCAGAATCTCGAACGCTTCACGCAACGCCGTAGCGCCACCAACGTTGCCAGGAAAGACCACGTAGAGGAGATCGGGCAAGTGGGTTTCTGGCCCCAACTGCCAGAGCGGCACACCAGGGAGCAACTGCCCTAAGACATCGACACGCTGCGCCCCCAGCCCTTCAGCGGCGAGGTCGTGTGAGGTGATCCCGCCTTTGGCGATCAGATAGCCTGGGCGCGCGGTGACGGCTATCCCCTGGACGATTTCGCAGAGTGCCGTGGAAACCGCCCGCCCAATTGCCAATCCTGAGTGCGTGCCGTGCGTTGCTAGATGTTCACGCGCGGTGTAGAGAACTGCCGTGTGGCCGTCATTCAGCGTAGTGCTGATCGCCCGCTGCGCTGCTGCGATGAACTCCGGGCGACGTTCGTCAAGGAGTGGGGCGATTGGGAGTTGGAAGTGGGTCAGGTCGCCAGGGTCGAGCAGAGCCGCAATCTGTTCACTGGTTTTCCCCACGTAGGAGCCTGCCACAATCAGCCCCGGCCCCTGGTGGGCTGGGAGATCAGTTCCCCGCAGTGGCGCACGCGGCGTGATCCCCGCACGGACGCGTAGCCAGGAAGCGGCGGTGCGGTAGAGGAACCGTTTCCCGGTTGCTTCCACCTGCAAGACTGCGAGTGCAACTACTTCCAGATCGCGTTCGCTGGCGGCATTGATCACAGCTGGCTGCCCATCGTGTAGCTGTTGGAGAATTGCTGCCACGCCGGCTGGCCCTTGCTGGCGAATCACGTCCAAACTGACCGACGCCACGGCCTCGGCAGGGGTTTGCCCAGCCGTTTTTTCGGCCACCCACTGCCGCAAATTCGACGCGTTGTAACCAAAAGAGCGGTCACGGGCGAACTCGGTCAGCGCTGCTGGCGTGAACTGGTCGCCCTCACGAACGAAGTGGATGTCATCAACGGTGATCCGCCCCCCCTCAAAGAACGCCGGGATCAGTAGGACGCCATCGTATGGGCCAAGCACAGCACTGAGCGCGATTGTTTCAGCCAGGTAGTGGCCGCGTAAGGTAGAGTCAGAGCGGCTGATGACGCTGAAGCGGCGACCAGTGGCGCGGGCGGCAGCTTGCAGATCGGCGGCGACCTGCTGGTTGATCGTGGTTGCGGCGTCGGCATCCCCGGCGCGGCTATTGATCAAGATCGCAAAGAGGGTGTTGGCCTCCTGAAACTCCTGAGTGATCATCGCGGTAGTGGGAGCGATCAGCGCTCGGATGCCGTGGACCGTTTGCACTCCAGTAGGGTCATCGTCGAGCGACACCACGACTTCACCCGTTTGGGCCAACTGCGCCCGGATCTGGTCGGGGATGGTGGCATCAGGCCATTCAGGCGGCAATGCAGTGAAGAGTTGATCAGCGGGGGTTGGTGTTTGGTCGGAAAGTGGCATCGGTTGCTCCTTGCTCAATTGGTGGTTGAGGTCGGGATTATCGCCCTGCAGCGAAGATACTCAATGGGAGGAATGCAGTGATGGTCCAAAGCCCAGCATTAACCACCTGGCTGACGTGCAGATCAACGCAGGCGCTGGCGAGGATGGCGGCTTGCGGCGGGGCTAACTGATGCTCGGCAGCGAGATAGTCGAAGACCCCCAGCAAGGCGGCGCGGGCGGCTGCACGGGCATCGGTGTCGTGGCCAGTAGCGGCGAAATATGGCCCGTTGGCGGTGCGTGGTGTGATTGCCCCAGCCGTGCGGAACTGCGGCCACGTCGGCGCTGCGCCTTTGTGGAGGTCGAAGCGTAAGGTGACGGTGGCATCGCATTCGATGGCGGTGCCGCTGATCTCCCCATCACCCTGCGCGGCGTGGGCGTCACCAGTGGAAAAGAGGGCACCGGGGACGAGGACAGGTAAGGTCAGCACCGTGCCAGCGGTCAGTTGGCGCACGTCCATATTGCCGCCGCCGCGAAATGGTGGTGCGGTGCGGTGCATCCCCGGCTCTGCCGGAGCAACGCCCAGGACGCCGCAGAATGGGGCCAGAGGAACCGTGATCCCTGGGGCAAAGGTCGTGTGATCGCCAGTCCGCAGATCCCAGTAGTGCGTGGTCGATTCAGGAAAGAGATCGCCCAACAAGGGGTTTGTTGGGCCGATACCCGTCCAGCCCCACGCTGCTGGCTCTACCGCCACAATCGTGACTTCGAGCGCATCGCCCGGTGCTGCGCCCTCGATGAAGACTGGCCCGGTTAGGGCGTGCCCTGGCAATGGCGTTGGCGTTGCAGGGCGGGCTTCTGCCGCGATCAGGGCGACGAGCGCCGGGTCGAGATCAGCGGGCGGGTTGGCGGCTAAGCGACTGGCTGCCCCGCCATTGGATGGCTCGCGGGTTTGGAAGATGACCGTATCGCCGGGGGCAATGGTCAGAGCGGGGGCGAGGCTGTGGTCAAAGTAGGTGTGGATCGCCGCATCGCCGAGCTGATGGATGCGCCCAGAGGGTTGACTGATCACGAGAACCTTCCTTGCTACAGTGACTTTGCTGCCCTGCATCACCCTGGTGCTGCTGATGTGTCCCGTGCATTGTACGATAGCCGCGCGCTCAGCGTGACTGTTGGCAAGGTCGTCTCTCGTGAGGATATTGCGGTAAGGACTGACCTACTCCTCGTAACCACCCGTGCGGGTGAGAAAGAGGTTGACCGCCTGTTCAATCAGTGCGGCGAGTTCGGCGGTGCCAGCGAGGGGGCTACGGAGGCTGTGCCAGGCCCGGAGGATCGTTTGGTCGTGTTCGTTTGGCCCGATCAGGCTGGGTGGCAGATAGCCCGCACTGAGATAGAGCCGATCGGCCAGGTCATCGGAGAGGGTGAGACCAGCGACCAGTTTGCCGAGGGTGTCGGGCATCGGGTCGCGCTCGCCCGATTCCAGGCGACTGATCATACTGTAGCTGAGATCGGCCCGCCGCCCTAATTCTTCTTGGGAAAGTCGCTGCGCCTCGCGTTGTCGCCGCAAGAGGCCGCGAAACTCGGCAGTATTCATTGCTGGCTGCCCTCGCTCTGGCCTCGTTGGTGGTGAACCAGTAGCCAATGACGGGTGGCAAGCCTCTTGGTGCTGCCACCCGTCGCTTGTGCTAATGGCCGCCGAAGAGTTGGCGTGCTGCTTCGCCAGCACGGTTGTTCATATTCGCCTGCCCCGCCACCAGGAGCAGCTCGGCGATCTGTTGTTGATCATAGTGCGCTTGTAACTCGCCCATCAGTTCGTTACCCAGATCATCGGAATGGGCGATCAGCCGATCCGCAAGTTCAAGAGCGACTATTTCGGCAGGAGTAAAGATCGCAATCCATTGTGTTGGTTCGCGCAGGGCTGCGAGTTGTTCATCGGTCATCCCTCGCCGCTTCGCCGAAGCGGTATGGCCGCGTGTTCAACCAACGCACTTGTTGACGATTGACGTTCGCAGGAAAACCAGTTCCTTGGTCATTGCTGGGACGCTGCCTTCATCGCTCCAGATCGCTTTGGAGAAGGCGGTGAGTGCTTCCTGGGCACCGGGAATCTGCGAGACCGTGTAACCAAATGGGGCTTCGCGCACACGTGGACGGTCTGGTTGTGACATGCATTCCTCCTCATCTGTCGCCTACTCACACCAGAATCGGTGTGGTGCTGTCGCAGTGTACTGATCGACTGGATGCGACGCAAGCACCTGCTGACGCTTTCAGGTGGTTGGCGGTGTACCAAGGACGGCATTACGCCGTTCACGCACCTCATCCCAGACAATCGGGTTGACCAGGGCGCGCGGAAGTTCACCCCGCAGCACCTGCAAGACCTGGGTGGCGGCAGAGACGGCAAGTTCGCGGCGGGCCACGGCGGTCAGCCCAGCGGTATGGGGCGTGAGAATCAGATTGTCAAGCGCATAAAGCGGGTTTTCTGGCCCTGGTGGCTCAACTGCGAAAACATCGAGCGCCGCTCCGCGTAGCCAGCCTCCTTGCAGGGCTTCGGCTAACGCCTCTGGCTGGACGATTGGCCCCCGCGCGGTGTTGACCAGGATCGCCTCAGGGCGCATCTGGCGCAGTTGTTCCGTACCAATCATGCCCCGTGTTTCAGCGGTCAGTTCGGCGTGGCAACTGACGACCAAGGCGGTCGAAAGGAGTTCCTCAAGGCTGCCTGCCTGGGTGATGTTAAGTTCGTCAAAGGTGGCGGCAGCAACATAGGGGTCGTAGGCGATCACGTGCATATTGAATGCCGTCTGGCATTTCCGCGCCACTTCGCGCCCGATACTCCCCAGTCCGATGATTCCCAGGAGTTGCCCTTCCAGTTCCATCCGTTGTGAGAGGTGCCGATCTTCCCAACCGACACCTTGTCGCACGCGGCGGTCATCGCGGGTTACTTCCTTGGCGAGATCGAGGATCAGGGCCAGGGTGTGTTCCGAAACAGGCACGCGCCCGATCCCTGGATTATTGACGACCGCGATTCCCCGCTCGGTCGCTTCTTCAATATCGATTGCATCGGTGCCACGCCCCGAACTACTGAGTACCAGCAAATTATGGCCCTCGCGAATCACTTCTTTGCGTAGGCGGGCGGGGTAGCAGACAATCGCGGCGTGGGCCTCGCGGATTGCGGCGGCTAACTCTGCGTCAGTTGCGCCGCTGATCGTCGTTACCTCGGTATGTTCGGCCAGTAGCTCTTCGCCAATCGTGTGATACATCGCGTCGATCAGCAGTACTTTGGGACGATGCCCTGCACTCATTGCCTCTCCCTCCTGGCGTTGTTTGGTGCCTGTCAGTACGAGCAGTATACCCGCAAACGGGGAGTTGAGCGTGGTATTCTACCGCTGTACAACTGGCCGATCGTGAATAGCTGGAACAGCGCAAGTGGGGAGGCACTGACGATGGAAACGCCACTAACACCACTGGAGTTCATGCGGCGGGCGCGGCGACTTTATCCGCATCGCGAGGCCGTGGTCGATGGTGACCTGCGCCTGACCTATGGCGAGTTCTTCACGCGCTGTGACCGTTGGTCACACGTACTGCAAGACCTGGGAGTGCAGCAGGGCGATCGGGTCGCCTACATTGCCCCGAATACGCACGCGCAACTGGCGGGCTTTTATGCGGTGCCGCAGATTGGCGCGGTGCTGGTGCCGATCAACTATCGGCTGACTGCCGACGACTTTGCCTACATCATCACGCACAGTGGGGCCTCAGTGGTCTGTGTCCACGAAGATTATCTGGCGATGGTCGATGCGGTGCGCGACAAGATCCCCCACGTTCGGCACTTCATCGCGTTGGAAGGCGCGGGTGATGGCTGGCAGGACTATGAGACGTTGCTGGCAGCGGCTACCCCAGAGTTCGCCCCGGTCACGATCGCTGAGAACGACCTGATCACGATCAATTACACCTCTGGCACAACTTCGCGCCCCAAAGGCGTAATGACGACGCACCGTAATGCCTACCTCAATTCAGTTGGTACGCTGGTGCATGTTCACCTGACCTCGGCAGAACGGTACCTCTGGACGTTGCCGATGTTCCACGTCAACGGCTGGACCTTTGTCTGGACGATCACGGCGGTTGGTGGCACCCATGTTTGCCTGCGCAAAGTTGACCCTGCTTTGGTCTATCGTCTGATTGCAGAGGAGAAGATCACGACCCTCTGCGCTGCCCCAACTGTCCTGATCGGACTGGCGAACGGCCCAGCCGAAGTACGGCGTGGCGTGCCTGCGGGGGTGCGCGTCCTGACCGCTGGTGCGCCGCCAGCCGCCGCCACGATTGAGCGCGTGGAAGGTGAACTTGGCTGGGAGATTATTCACGTCTATGGGCTGACGGAAACGGCTCCATTCATCCTGATCTGTGAGCCACGGGCGGAAGATGCCGCGCTCTCTGGCGCTGAGCGGGCGGGGCTAAAGGCGCGGCAGGGGGTGGAACTGATCACCTCTGGCGAATTGCGGGTAGTTGATAATGCCGAGCAAGATGTGCCGCACGATGGCTCCACCGTTGGCGAGATCGTCGTGCGGGGCAATGTGGTCATGGCCGGGTACTACAACGATCCTGACGCCACGGCAACAGCTTTCCGTGGTGGTTGGTTTCACACTGGCGACGCGGCAGTGATTCATCCCGATGGGTATGCAGAAATTCGTGATCGTATCAAAGATGTGATCATCAGTGGTGGTGAGAATATCTCGTCGGTCGAGGTTGAAGGAGTCTTGTTGCGCCACCCGGCGGTGCAGGAAGCGGCAGTGGTCGGTCTGCCTGATGATCAATGGGGTGAGTCCCCACACGCTTTTATCATTCTCCAGCCCGGTGCGCCGGAGGTGACCGAAGCCGAAATGCGACAGTTCACGCGGGAAAATCTCGCGCACTTCAAGGTGCCGAAACGGTTCAACTTTGTGGCGGAGTTGCCGAAAACAGCGACTGGGAAGATCCAGAAATTCGTCCTGCGTGGCGGCCAAAGCGGGATCGCCCGTCAGTAACAACGCAGGTTGATCGGGCCTCACCCCTGATTGGGTGCGGTCGATGGTTCCGCGTCTTGGAGCGTGAGCAACTGCGTGGCAAAGCGAATGAATTGGCGGGCGAATGCCGCCCGTTCGGCCTCCGGCCAATCCTGGGTGGCAGTGGCAAAGATCTCCTGCTGATAGCGATAGGCGGCAGCGGCAAGCTGCTCGCCAGCGGGCGTCAGGGCGAGGCAGCGACGGCGGGCGTCGGTGGCGGAGGCAGTGCTGCGAAGAAAACCATCGTGCAGGGCATCGGCGACGAACCGACTGGCCGTTGAGGGATCGATGGCGAGCTGAGCGGCAACGGTCCCCACGCTGATTTCTGCCGCTGGCCCACCTTCGGCAATGGCTGTATGCAGCGCCTGCACAACCAGGATGCGCGAGAGATCGACTGGTTGCCCGCTGGCGGATGTCGGCGCGAATTCGCGTGGCCGCCCAAGTAGGCGCACCAGCTTGAACAGGAGTCGTCCCGCCTGCTCGTCGAGCAGTGGCCCTGCAGCTTGTTGGGCTGGCGGAGTTGTGCGTTCATCTTCCATCCACTGATTGTAGCACTTGCAGCCCTGGCGTTGAGTTGTTATAATGTATGTAACATACATATAAAACATTGAAGAAGGAGTTGTGATGATGACTGAACCAGATAAGTGTGCGGAACGCGGCATGATCGCGCTGATTAACCGCTGGCAGGCAGCGGTGAACGCGCAGGATAGTAGCGCGTTGCTGGCGCTGACTGATCCGCAGGTAACTATTGCTGGGCCACGTGGTACAGGGCAGGGGCTGGCACTATTGCAGGCGTGGCTCGAACGTAGTGGGATCACGATGAGGACGGTGCGCTGTTTTGCGCGTGGGGATACTGTCGTGCTGGCGCAGCATGGGCTTTGGCGCGATCTGACCAGTGGGGCTGTGCAGGGTGAGGTGGTCTTCGCCTCAATCTTTCGTGTCGCTGCCGGTCGGGTGACGCATTATGCGCGCGTTGATTCTTTGGCGGAGGCATTGGCGGCCAGTGGCCTGAGTGCTGCTGATGAACTGACTGATCCTGCTATCGCATGACGGGCGTCAACCTCATGCTGTCCACCAGCACCGTGATCGCTGTGCTACTATCACCTTCTACAACAGTACTGCGGAAGCTTGCGGAGAGGGGCAATGGCAGGAGCAACGATCGCGGTGGTCAATAATGACACCGATTTCCTCAACTTGATGGAAGAGCTATTGAGTATGGAAGGGTATCGTACCTTTATTTGCCGTGAAGGCGACCATGCCTACGCGATGATTAAGGAAGTGCGACCCTCGCTCGTTGTGCTTGATATTCGGCTAGAGCATGCTGAAACTGGCTGGAATATTCTGGAATTGCTTCGCCTTGACCCAACTACGACCAATATTCCCGTCATCGTGTGTTCGGCAGATACACCTTTCTTGCGGGCCAAAGCTCCCGCTCTCAACGAACTGCGCTGCGATACTCTGGAAAAACCGTTCGACCTTGATATGCTGCTCGAGAAGGTTGTACACGCCCTCCGCAAGCATTCCTCAGAGTCCTCCTCCTGAGCCTTAATCGATCCATCGGCACGATGTTTGCGTAGACTCCGCTTGTGGCTATTTGCCGTAGTGGTGAACACTACTGATCGCATTGGGGAAGGAGCCTTGTGATGACCAGAGCGCATGATCGGAAGCGACGCCAGCCTGATGATACTGCTGAACGCACGACTGAGGAAGATGTGGCACAGCGTTCAGGCACGTTGACTGGTCAGGGTGATGCCGTTGACACTGAAGATAGTGCTGGGGCGATTACCGAAACGACTGGTACGACGGCTGGGCGGCGCGTTGATCAAGACGAGTCAACGGCCAAGCAGCAGCAACCTGTTACGCCCCAAGGTAAACCTGTGGTGCACACCAAACGGCCTGCGAACCCAGACCGCCATTAGCCCATCCGGGGCCAATCCTTCGCGCTTTGGCGGCGCATACGTGCTGGTCAACCATCTAATATTCAACTCGCAGCAGCCTGGTGCCGCTATACATTCCAGCCCGTTCAAGCGTTTGTTTTGAGTGATGGTTGTAATACCAGCAGCCTGCGACTGGTCGTAGACCCTGCCGTTCACACTCGGATATGAGCAAGCCGATCGTTGCTGTGCCAACACCACCCTGCCGAACCTCTTTGCGGGTAAACATTCCAATGCTGGCGGTGTTGGCGAGCAGTTTGGCTCGTACCAGCAAGCCGTAACCAACGCTGATTCCTTCGCGCGCGGTGACAAAGAGGGCTTGGTCAGCCAGATATTGCTCCAGTGGCGCAAAAAAGTCGCCCGATTCATCAATAATTTCCTCAGTATCGGCCCTGGTTGCTAGGCGCAGTTGATACTGGGCGGGCACTGCTGGGCGATTCATCAGGGGGCGCGCGGCGAAAAAGTAGGCTTGTTTTGCGAACTGCCGATATTCATCAAGCGCATGAGTCAGGTAGAACTCGTCGCAGGTTGGCACAAAGGCAGACTGTACTTCAGCAAGGTGCCGTAACTGGGTGAAGATTGGTTGACCCATTTGGCGGTAGCCTGGATAGAGCGCAAACTGGGTAATCAATTTGCCGTCTTTAATCGAGGCAAACCCGGCCTCGTTGCCCGCTACCTGAATCTGATAATGCGCTGACGCCAGGATATTGTCTTCAAGAAATGAATCGCTCGCCGCTGGTAGTTGGGCCATGTGCGTGTGGACGGGGGCTTCAATTGCCGTGAATGGCACTGCTGCAAACGTTGCGCGCATCCTCGCTCCTCGTTAGTGATGATTTTCTGCTCAGTAACTGCTCAATCATTGGGGCAGTATACTGCCTGCTACCGAGCTTCTGGATTGCCCCCGCTATCTTGCGCTGCGTGCTATTATTGCGAACGGTGCTGGCGTGGGCTTATTACGAAGTTGTGCGCTTTGTGCCAACTATTGCGTCTGACGCCGGAGGGCGTTGTGCTTATCGGCACTCGAAGGAGGGTTGGGTGAATATCCACGAGTACCAGGCAGCTGAGCTTTTTGCCAAGTATGGGCTGCCAGTGAATCCAGGCCGGGTGGCACGGACACCCGAAGAAGCGGCGGCACACGCCCGTGCCATTGGCGGCACGGTGGTGCTGAAGGCCCAGGTCCACAGCGGTGGGCGGGGTAAGGCTGGTGGGGTCAAACTGGCGAATTCGCCGGAAGAAGCCGCTGAGAAGGCGGGAGAGATCTTCGGCCTGGATATTCGCGGCCACATTGTCCAGCAGGTCCTGGTTGCTCCTGGGGCAGATATTGCGAAGGAGTATTACCTCGGCGCGATTCTCGACCGCGAAGCGCGGGGGATCACGATGATGGGCAGTGCCGAAGGCGGCGTGGATATTGAAGAAGTGGCGAAGACCAACCCTGACGCGATCATCAAAGTGACCGCCGATCCACTCCTTGGCCTGCAAGACTACCAGGCGCGTGAACTCGCCTTTGGCATGGGTATTGAGCCAGAGAATATCAATAGCTTTGCCTCGATTGTGAAGCAACTCTACAACGCCTTTGTTGGTGAAGATGCCTCCCTGGCGGAGATCAATCCCCTGATTCGCACGGGCGATGGGAAGTGGGCCGCGATTGACTCTAAGATGGTGCTGGATGACAGCGCGCTCTATCGCCACCCTGGCCTGGAAGATCTGCGTGATCTTGCCGAAGAAAATGCCACCGAGATTGCGGCCAAGCAGGCGGGACTCGCCTTTGTGAAACTCGATGGCGAGATCGGCTGCATGGTCAATGGCGCGGGCCTCTCGATGGCGACGATGGATGCGATCAAGTTCGCTGGTGGTGCGCCCGCCAACTTCCTTGATGTTGGTGGTGGAGCTACGTCGAAGCAAGTGGTGCAGGGGCTGGAACTGATCCTCGCGGATCCGAACGTCACGGCGATTCTGTTCAATATCTTTGGGGGCATCGCGCGCTGCGATGTGATCGCGCAGGGGATCGTCGATGGCCTGAATCAGATCGAAGTCAAGGTGCCGCTGGTGGTGCGCTTGCTGGGAACGAACCAAGAGGAAGGTCGGCAGATTCTGCGCGATTCTGGCTTTGATCTGATCACCGCAGATACGATGAGTGAAGCAGCGGAGAAAGTAGTTGCTGCGGCCAAGGGCGCGTAAGTTCGGCGCAATGGCCCTGACGCATCAGCCCACAGTGGCGTTGACGCACGACTGAGAGGAGGAACACCCTTGGCTATCCTCGTCAATAGCGATACCCGGTTACTTGTACAGGGGATCACCGGGCGCGATGGGAGTTTTCATACCAAGCAGATGCTGGAATATGGCACCAATGTTGTGGCTGGGGTCACCCCTGGGAAGGGCAGCCAGAGTGAACATGGCGTTCCCGTCTTCAATACGGTGCGCGATGCTGTTGAGGCGACCCAGGCGAATACCTCGATCATCTATGCCCCGGCGCGGTTTGCGCCCGACGCA
>JBDHWF010000104.1:0-14301 GCA_039810045.1 Chloroflexia bacterium | reverse complement strand
GCCACAAAGCGATTCTCCGCGCCGTGTACGTGCTGTACGCGACGGTGCTGTACTGATAGAACGGGCGAGGGGCGGTTGGGTTGCTGGGGTAGTAGTGGGGGCTGGTGGCACGATCAGGGGGAATTGGGGACACTGGCAACTTGGCATGGTAGACGAAACGCTGGGGTGGCACTATGCTCCCTTTGCGACAGATTTGTGGGGAGGTGCCGCTTTGGCGGTGCGTAATGGTGAGCAGAAGGGACGCTGGCGGTGATTCTGCCGAAAGAGCGTGATCCACGCTTGATTACGATTCGTCGTGGGGGAACGCTCACCGACGCGGATCATCAGCAGATCGCCTGGTGGGCGGCGGCGTGCGCGGCGCACGTCCTGGATCTCTTTGAGGCAGTGCGGCCTGCGGATACGCGGCCACGGTATGCCATTGAGCAAGCGCGGGCCTGGGCGCGCGGCGAGATCCCGATGACGCAGGCGCGGACGGCGGCGGGCCACGCCAACGGCGCCGCGCGAGATCTGCGCGGTGCCGCGCGGTATGCCGCATATGCGGCAGCGCAGGCGGCGGCGGTCGCCCACGTCGCCGCGCACGACCTTGGAGCGGCGGCATACGCGATCAAGGCGGTGCAGGCTGCCGCGCCAAAGGGCCAGGAGGCGGACGCGGGGCGGCGCGAGTGCCAGTGGCAGCGCGACCAACTCCCGGAGGCAATTCGCGCACTCGTCCTCGATGATCAACGGTTGCGAAACGCGATCTGCTGGTCGGTGTTCGACTGCTGAACGTGGCTTGCTGCTTCAAGGCGCGGGCCGGTTCAGGCGGTGGCTAAGGCACTGTCGCGCCCTGGCGCCGCCGTGGTCAGGCGGCGCAGGCCGACGCTTTGCCCGATCACCATCACGGCGACGGCGACGGCGACTACGGCGACCCAGAGGCGGGCGGCCTCGCCGAGCAGATTGCCGCCAAAGGCCAGCAGCAGCGCACTGAGCAGCACGTAGAGGGCATCGCCCACGGTGGCCCAAAGCCCTACGCGCCGCAAAAACGGCCTGCGCCAGGCGATCAGTTCCATCAAGACGCCCCATGCCAGCAGGCCGACGCCAGCCAGCCGCAGCAATGGCGCGGCGACGCCCGCTGGTTCGGCCCAATTCGCCGCCAGCAGCACCAGCGGTGCGCCCGCGACAAAGGCGACCAGGCCATTCGTGGCGAAGAACCCCCGCGCCAACCCACTCCCATCACGTTGCTCGAACATGGTCTTGCCCTCCTTGCCTCAGCCGATCGTTCCTGCAATGAGTTTGCACCGTGCAGTGCTGCGGAGCAATAACCTGCGAGGTAATCGGTGTGCCTATCCCCTCACTGCTGCGCCTGTCGTTGCCGATGCGCGGCGACGCGGGCGCGGGTGGCGCAGCGCGATGAGCAATAGCGGCGGGCGCGGCCCGGCCCGCTGGTGATAAAGGGGCGTCCGCAGGCGGGCGCGGCGCAGATGCTCCCTGGTGGTTGTTGCCGCTCGGCCAATAATAACGCCAGGGCTAGGGCGGATGAGGCCAAGAACCAGGGTGCCCACGGCGCATCGTCGCTGGCGTCGATGTGCAGATGCCACGGGGTTCCCTCGTGCGCGGTCAGGCGGGGCGGCCCAGCCTGGGTCGCAAAGATCGCGTTCAGGCGTTGGGCCGCTTCCGCCACTGACGCCGCCGCAAAAACGGCGTAGAGATCAGTCGCCGCCTGCCGCAAGGCGGGCAACTCAGTCACGGCTAAGGCTGGCGCAGGTTCGCCATAGGCCGCAAAGAGGCCGCTGACCGCCGCAGCCTGCGCTTCGGGCGTCGATGCTGGCTGACAGCAGAGCAGCGCCACCACCGCCGCCGCGCGTTCGGCGGCGTGGCGCACCGTGCCCAGTTGTCCCCGCTCGTCCTTGACACGTTTCATCGTGCTAGTGTACCATCTGTAACGGTTTTATTCATATAAATCGTTACAACCAGGATAGTGATGAAGATCTGGTGGTATTGGGCTGGGGTGAGCGCCGCGCGGCTCGGCGACGAAATGTCGGGACAGGCGTTGCTCCTATTGGGGCTGGCGAGTCTGCACGACACGGCTCCCAGCGCGCAACTGCTGGCCGCGCTGACTGGGGCCGCCGTGGTTGGTGGGCCGTGGCTTGGCGCGGCGCTTGACCGCACGGTGCATCCTGGTCGCCTGCTGGGGGCGGCGCTGGGGCTCTACGCCGCCGGTCTCGCCCTGGTGGGGCTTTTGCTGGGGCGTGGCCCGTTTGGGGTGGTGCTGCTGGTCGCGCTGTTGGCGGGCCTGTGCCTCCCCGCGATCTCCGGCGGTTGGTCGGCGCAATTGCCGTTGGTGGTGCCACCTGCGGCCCAGGCGCGGGCCAGCGCGTTCGATGCGGCCACGTTCAATCTGACGGGGTTGATCGGGCCAGCGGCGGCTGGGCTGCTCGCTACGCTGTTGACGCCGTGGTGGGGCTACGGGCTGGTGATTGGGCTGATTCTGCTGGCGTTGCCGTGTGCGCTGGCGTTGCCCCGGCGCAATGCGCCACCCACGGTGCTGCCAGCTACTAGCCTGTGGGCCGAGAGCGTGCAGGTGTTCCGCGCCCTCTGGCATAGCCCGGTACTCTGGCGGGTTACGGTGGTCTCCGTGATCTCCTATATCGGTGTCGGCATCCTCGCGGTGCTGGCCCCGCTGTTGGGGCGCGCCCTGTGGGGTGAGGCGGGATATGGCGGCGTGCTGCTCTCGGTCAGTGCCGTTGGCGCAGTGTGCGCCACGCTGCTCTATGCCCGTTGGGCCACGCGCTGGTCGGCTGAAGCGGTCGTCGTTGGCACCACGGCGATCTTTGCGCTGGCGTTGCTCCTGCTGCTCGGTCGGCCCACCGCGCCGCTGGTGTTGGCGGCGATGTTGATCATTGGGCTGGCTGATGGGCCGCAACTGGCGGCAGTCCTCGCCGTGCGCCACCAGGAAGCCCCGCCGCGCTTTCGCACGCAGGTTTTTACGATTGGCGCGAGTATGAAAATCACGGCGGCGGCGGGCGGGGCCGCGCTCGCTGGCTGGCTCGCCACCTTTTCCGTCCGTCAGGTTGTGCTGGGGGCGTTGGTCAGCCAACTGCTCGCGCTGATTGCCTTTGCCGTTCTCTGGCGCTGGCACCGCCGCCAGCCGGGGGCAGGGCACTGACGTTGCCCGCCGCAATGCCGCTTCCGCCGACTGCATCAGATGGTATCCTTAGTGTAGCACCAAGCTAAGCGGCAGAGAGCGAGGGTGAGCCGATGACGATAACACCAGGGTTGCAGTTAGGGCGCGAGTTTGCGTTCTTCAGCGATGATACGGAGGAATCGATCGTGGGCAGTTCGCAGCACCAAGGCGCGATCACCGTCCTGTTCGATAGCCTGGAAGCGTATCAGGTTGCCCAGGAATTACCGTGGTTTATCGGCAGCCAACTGCGGATGACCGTTCCTCGGTTGGGCCAACATCCCCTTACGCTGATGCCCGACCTGCTGATTCACCCCACGCTTGGCCCGGCCCACCGCGATGGGATTGCCGTGGCGCTGGAAGGCCCGCCAACGTTGGTGATCGAGGTGGCGAGTCCGTCCACAGCCAAAGAGCGGGATCTGGCGGAAGGCGTTCCGCAAGGCAAGCCAGCGCTCTACGCGGCGCTCGGTATTCCCGAATATCTGGTCTATGACCCCACCCAGCGCTATCTGCCCATGGGGCTGTGGGCGCGCAAACTGAGCCCGCAGGGGCACTATCAGCCGTGGGAACCAGCGGCAGATGGGCGCTGGCACAGCGCGTTGGGGATCGCCTTCCAGCCACAATCCGATGGGCCACTTCTGCGGGTTTACGGTCACGATGGCGTGCTGCTGCCCACCAATGTGGAGCGGATGCTGCAACAGCGGCAGGCCGAGGCCCAACTCGCCGCCCTGATTGACGATAATGCACACCTCCAGTCTGCTCTCAACGAACGCGATGCGGCAATCGCCGCCCTGCGGGCTGAACTCCGCCGTTTACGCGGCGAGTAGCCAGCAGCGGCAGAATCTTGACCACGCGCCTGCCGTGGGTATTACCTCGCAGGTAATCGCTTTCCTTACGTCATCAACTACAATCACTGGTAGGGGCCGCAGATCGGCCCAGACTGATCAGGAGAGCGTTGCCATGCAGATCGTCGCTGCCGATTCGCAGATCGGGCCGTTGCTACGCCACTGGCGGGCGACCCGCCGAATGAGTCAGCTTGACCTCGCGCTGGAAGCGAACGTGTCGACGCGCCACGTCAGCTTTGTGGAAACGGGGCGTTCCCAGCCCAGTCGCCAGATGGTGCTGGCCTTTGCCGAAGCCCTCGCGATTCCCACCCGCGAACGGAACGCCCTGCTCCTTGCCGCTGGCTACGCCCCGCTCTACCGTGAAACGGGCCTTGATGCGCCCGCGATGGCGACGGCGCGGCAGGCGCTGACGCTGATTCTGCGCCAGCAAGATCCGTTTCCGACGCTGGCGCTTGACCGTCTCTGGCAGATCGTGATGGTCAATGGGGCCTGGAGTCGACTGCTGGCGCTGAGCCAGATCGCTGATCTGCCGCCGTATACGGTGCTGCCGCAGCCGCAGCCCAATTTGCTGCGGTTGCTGTTCGATCCCGCGTTGCGCGCGCTCGTGGCGAACTGGGAGGCAGTCGCGCAGGTGGTGTTGCGCCGCGCCCAGCACGAGGCCGCCAACGACCCTGAGCGTGCTGCGCTGCTGGCGGAGATCACCGCTCTGCCCGACATCCCGGCTGACTGGCAACGGGCCGCCCCGGAACTGCCCACCAGCCCCGGCCTGCTCGTGCCGTTCATCTTTCAACTTGGCGAGCAATCGTTACAGCTGCTCAGCACGATCACCACACTTGGCACCGCGCAAGATATTACGCTGCAAGAATTGCACATTGAGTCGTTCTACCCCACCGATCAGGCGACGGAAACGTTCTTGCGCCGCCTCGCCGCCGAGCGTGAACAGTAGCCCTGCCAGATCGGCCCGGTGTTCTGCGCCGCCCTGGTTGCGAGCCACGGCCTTTTGCCTGTATCCTGTAAATACCTTATTAAATTAGTAAGGTTTTTGCAGATGCGGCAACGTTCACATATGCTCGCTGATCACCTCTATGCGATTGCGTCGACGCAGGATGGCTACTTCACTACCGCCCAGGCACTGGCGAGTGGGTATCGCTATCCGCAACAGGTCTATCAGCGTCAGCTTGGAGCCTGGGAACTGATCGACCGGGGGATCTTTCGGCTGCGGCACTTCCCACCGAGTGAGTATGGCGATCTCATTCGGTGGTCACTCTGGAGCCGTGATCGCAGCGGCACGATCCAGGCTACTGTCTCGTATGATACTGCCGCCGCTCTCTATAATTTCGGCGACTTGCTCCCTGCCAAAATCCATCTGACTGTGCCACCGGGCTTTCGGAAGGTTGCCCCACCAATCTGTGTGCTACACGTCGCCCGCCTTGCGCCTGCGGAGATTACCCCACGTGCTGGTTTCCAGATCACGACGCCTCTCCGCACCGTGCTTGATCTCGCCGATTCGCCGTTAGCCGAAGACCAATTTACCAAGGTGCTGCGCGACGCCCTAGATTCTGGGTTTGTCCGCCGCAAGCACCTACTTGCCGCGAAGCAAACAGCACCCGCCCGCCTACGGCTTGAGACAGCACTTGCGGCGATTGAGGCATTGGCGGTGACTTATGCCTGAGCCGCGCCGCTATGCCAGCGCAACTGCCTTCCGCGTAGCCTTGGAGGATCGCCTGCGGCAGCAGGCCAGCGGCAGCCAGACTAGCCTTGGGCGTTTGCGACGGCAGGTGGCCTTTGAGCGGTTCCTTGCTCGGTTATTTCACGAAGATGATCCGCTGTGGCTCCTAAAAGGTGGGTACGCTTTGGAATTACGCCTTGGGGATGCTGCTCGTGCTACCCGTGATCTTGACCCGCACTAGCCGAAGAGGTTGCCCTGGCGGAGCGCACCCCCATTGCCGCGCTTGCTCGTGTCGGCGCGTTCTATGCTACGCTCCCGTTCGACCCCTGAGTGCGCGGGGAATTGTGGCCTGCACGCAAGAGATATTTCCTGGGTCTGCTACAAATATTGCGCCAGAAACTCCCACGCCGCTGCCCGCGACTCCCGCGCCAGGGGGGTGTCGATCCGGTTGAAGATATGCCCGCCTGGGGCGTCTTCGTAGATGCGGTATTCAAACGGCTTCCCTTCGCCCTTCAACGCCTGAATCAGCCGCTCTACCTCGAGGACGTTGACATCTTCATCGTTCGTCGTGGTATGAATCAGCAAGGGGGTGCCAGCGTACTGCGCGGTCTGCCAGGAGGGCGACCGCCGCCGATACTCCGCTACGTCGTGTTCGGCAGTTTTCCCCAGGTGATAGGGGGCGGAAAAGAGCCGTTGATAGGTCGCCGACTTATAGCCCATCCGCGCCACCAGATCGCTGACTGGTACGGCGGTGTAGGCCACGGCGTAGGCCGCTGGCTCGGCAAAAATACTCAGCAGCGCGATCATTCCCCCGTGACTCCAGCCAACAATGCCGACGCGGGCGGGGTCGAGGAACGGATAGAGGGCCAGCGCACAGTCCCGCGCCGCCGCCGTGTCGTCAACTTCGCGGCCACCGTAATCGATCGCTTCGTAAAAGGCGCGACCGTAGCCAGTGCTACCCCGATAATCGGGGGCGATCACGACGTAGCCGCGTTCCAGGAGTTCGCGCACCACGTTTGCCGCGCCCGCCCCAAAGCGGCTATGCACCCCGCCGTGCGGGAAGACGATCAGCGGATGTTTTGCGCCCTGATCTAGCCCCGTTGGCACAAAGGTATAGGCGCTGATTGGCAGGGGATTTCCGGCACCTTGCCCGGTGGGGTTCGGCTCCACGCGCTTTGGCGGCCCGGTAAAGCGCACCAGATCGACCTCGGCGATGTCGCCCAGTCGCTGCCGCAACAGCAGTTCATCGAGTTGTCGCCCTAAACCTTCCAGGGCAAATGCCTGATCTTCGACCAGTTTGCGTAACTGCGCGATCTCTGCCGCCTGGCCCGCCTGTTCACTCATCGCCTCACCTTTTCCTCTACGTCCATTTTGCTGGACACCAATCGCTGCCACTGATCGTATCGTATCGCAGATTGCCACACCGCACGCCCCTTGACAATCCCTCCCAGGCTCTCTACAATTAGAACATTAGTTCTATACGTACAGCAATGAGGGCTGGATCGGGTAGGTGGGTCGCTCATTGCTCACGCGTTACTCTCGGGTAGTGGTGGCCTTGTGGCCCGTATCGTCGAGCAGGGAGGGTACCGTGGCTGAACGTTGGATACTCCATATCGACCTGGATGCTTTCTTTGCCAACGCCGAACTGTTGCGGCGCCCCAACTTGCGCGACCAACCGCTGATCGTGGGTGGGGCGATTGAGGGGCGCGGCGTGGTTTCCTCGGCCAGTTATGCCGCCCGTGCCTTTGGCGTGCGCTCGGCGATGCCAGTTGCCCAGGCCCGCCGTCTCTGCCCGCAGGCCGTTTTCCTGCAGGGCGATTTCCCCTATTATCGCCGTTTGGCGGAGCAATTTCGGGCGATTCTGGCGGACACTAGCCCGATCATTCAGGTCGCCTCAATCGATGAAGCGTACCTCGATGCGACGGGCCTGGTGCGGGCGCTTGATACGACTGCCCCTCTCTCCGCTGCCGCCAGGGTGCTGCCCACTGCGCCTGAGTTGGCGGCGGCGATCAAAGCACGCTTGGTCAACGAAACGGGGCTAACCTGCTCGATTGGTGTTGCGCCGAATAAGACGCTCGCGAAAATCGCCTCCGACCTCGAGAAACCGAATGGGTTGGTGGTGGTCCCGCAGGGTGAAGCCGCAGGCGCGGCGTTTCTCGCGCCGCTGCCGGTGGGCGTGCTGCCAGGGATTGGCCCGAAATCGCAGGAACGACTCGCCGCCGCTGGGCTGCGGACGTTGGGGCAACTGGCGAATGCCGCGCCCGCTTTCCTCCGGCGTATCTTTGGCGACCGTATCGCCCCGGTCGTCGCGTTCCGGGCGCGGGGGATTGATGACCGCCCGTTGGAAACCGCCACCGCAGCGAAAACGCTGGGCCACGAACAAACTTTCCCGACTGACATCGCTGACCTCGCCACGCTCCGCCGCGTCATTCGCGATCTGGCGGAGCGCAACGCGGCCCAATTGCGGCAGGCGGGGCTCGGCGCGCGTTCGGTCAGCTTGAAGTTGCGCGACGAACAGTTTGAGACGTTGGGTCGGCAACGCGCTCTGCGTGGTTCGACCGAACTGGCTGAACCGATTCGCCAGACCGCCGAAGCGTTGCTGCACGAACTGCTGGGGCAGTCTGGCACACCCTGGTATGGGCGGCGAATCCGGCTGTTGGGGGTGCGCGTTGGCGGGCTTGGCCCACTCGCCCGCCAGCTCGACCTCTTTGACCCCACCCCGCAACGGCAGGCGAAACTGTACGCCGCGCTTGACCAACTCCATCACCGGTTTGGGCCAACGGCAATCGCCACTGCTGACCAACTGGCCCACCGCGCCACTGCGCCCAGTCCACGCGCGCTGAATTCCTGATCACCAGAGGGCTGCCTGCGGGCGGCGATTCAGAGAAGGAGGTTTACCGATGAATACCAGCGATCCTGCATCAGGTACCCAAACGGAGCCACTCCCCAAACCCCACCGTTGGCTGTGCTATTGCGGCACCCCGCCGATGGTCCTCGCCACGATTGACGGCCCAACCGTGAGCCTGAAGATTCGCGACCGCTATTACCAGATTGAAGGTGGGCGGATTCAGGCCGTTTGCCCGCGCTGCGGGCGGCAGCACACCTACCCGCCCGCGCCGCAAGCAACCTGATTCCCGCCGCGCTAGTCGCCACCACCCGCTAGCGTGATCCAACGTTTTTCACGCTGCACCGAGAGCCCCGAAGGGCCGCCACGAGCGCAAGAGCGCCACCGTGTACGGAGGACACCTGACCGAAAGGGGCTTATTCGATGGCGATCAACCTGCTATCAGCAACAACGGCAGCACAGACGACCACGCCTACAGCCGCGCCAGCGGCCTGGGATTTTGACCTGACCCCTACGCTGGAAGACCAGATCAACGCCCTGGCGATTGCGGGGCGGCAGCAGCCCGCCGCGCGCAACGAACTGTACGCCCTTTTTGCGGGCAAAATCGCCCGCTTCGTCGCCCCGTGGCGCACGCGAACGCTGGCGTTGGGCGACTTTGCCGACCTGCAACAGGAGGCTTTTCTGGTCTTTGCCGATTTGGTAGGCGATTGGTCGGGCGAGGGTTCATTCGCCCGTTACTGCTTCGGCTTCTTCCCCTGGCGGCTGCGGCACGCGATCGACGCCTACGAACGTCGCTGGCCCGCCACGCGCCTCGACACCAGCGCCGCCCAGCACCTCGATCAGTTCCTCAGTTTGGGCGACCTGACGGATCCGCTGCTGCCGCTCTGGCCCCTCAGTGACGAAGATCGGCTGTTGCTGACGTTGCGGCTGCTGGGTGGGTTCTCCCTCAGTGAAATCGCCACCCTGCTTGGCTACAGTCGGCGCACGGCGTTTCGGCGCTGGCGGGCGACGCTGGCGCGACTGGATCTGTTGACATCAACGGCGCAGGTGTCGTGATCTGCCAGGGAATTGGTGGGGGCGGGAGGTGGGCGCAGCGGCCACGAGAAAAAACGAACAAATGGGCTATCCAGAAGAAAAAACCCTTGACATTCCTAGGAAAAACCCGTAGACTGCCAAACAATCCTTGCTTTGTGGGAGGTGATTTTATTGCCCACAGTGGTGTGAGCGAGGTTGATTGCGCCCTACGTCAATAAAGGGGGGAAACTATGCGGAAGCAAGATCTGATCGACGCGATTGCGGCGGAGAATAATCTACCGAAGCGGCAAGTTAATACGATTGTCGATGCCACCTTCAACGCGATTCGCGACGCGATGGCGAAGGGGGATAAGGTGACGATCACTGGCTTCGGTTCGTTCGAGGTGGTGCATCGGAACGAGCGCGAGGGGCGCAATCCCCGCACGGGCAAGGCGATCACGATCGCGGCGCGCAAAGCCCCGCAGTTCCGCGCTGGCTCCGAGCTGAAGCGGGCGGTTGGCGGCGAATAAGGGGCCACACCGCCACAACAGAAGACCACTCAGGGGCGGGGGCAATGCGCTCGCCCCTTTTCGTTGCCGCTTGTATCAACAGATCCGATTCATGCTACTATGCGTAGTATACCCTTGTGGGCTATTCGCGCATCCACAATTCAGCTATCATTATTCTGTGGAGTATCCTCTGGCCGTAATGCAGATTCTGGCAAGCAATATTGTCCGCAGGGGCCTACGATGCGACCGGGCAATCGTATAAGTAGGTGGTTCGATGAACTACGATGAAGCCCTTGCCTATATCTTAGCGTCATTTAACCCTGCCCAGAAGATCGTGGCGCACCCTGACGCCAATCGTAACCTCTTGCGTTTGCGTTCGCTGCTCGATCACCTCGGTGCGCCGGATCAGCACTATCGCAAAGTAGTGATCGCTGGCACGAAGGGCAAAGGGTCCACTGCGGCGATCCTCGCCTCGATCTTGCGGGTGGCGGGGATGCGCGTTGGCCTCTATAGCCAGCCGCACCTGCACGATTACCGCGAGCGGATTCGGGTTGATGGGGAGATGATCAGCCACGATGACCTCGTGGCGGGGGTCATGCGCCTGCAGCCGGCGGTGGTCAGCGTGGATACCCAGCCTAACCTTGGCCCGATCTCCACGTACGATCTCGGAACCGCCCTTGCCATCGATCACTTTGCGGCGGCAAAGGTCGATATTGCGGTTCTCGAAGTGGGGATTGGGGGGCGCTACGATTCGGTTAATACGATTATCCCCGACCTCTCGATTATTACGGCGATCAGTCTGGATCATGTCGAGATTCTCGGCTCCACCATCGCGCAGATTGCGGCGGAGAAAGCGGGGATCATCAAAGATGGTGTCCCGGTCATTGCCCAGCGGCAGCAACTCTCCGCCGCGACGGTTCTCACCCGCACTGCTGCTGCCCACAACGCTGATTTCGCCTGGGCGGATCAGGTGGTGACGGTCGCCCCTACGCCGCAGAGTAACCCCGCCTCCGGCGTGCAAACGGTGGCCCTCACCTTTCGCCAACCGCCATTCTCCCCCAGGCACCCGATCGTCACCACGCTGCCGCTACTGGGCCACGTGCAGTGGGCCAATGCAGCCACGGCGATCAGTGCCGCGCTGCGTCTCGCCGCCGATGGTCATGTGACGTTGACAACGTCAAGTATTGCGCGTGGGCTATCGACCGCCTATTGGCCGGGGCGGTTCGAAATCGTGCGCCAAGAGCCACTGACGATTGTTGATGGCGCGCACAATGCCGACTCGGCCCAACAACTCAGCCGCGCCCTTGCCGAACTCTATCCGGGGCGACCGTATACGCTGGTGCTGGGGGTCTCGCCCGATAAAGATACGGCGGGGATCGCTGCCGCCCTGGTGCCAGCGGCAGCCCAGCTGGTGCTGACGGTTTCCAGCCACCCGCGTTCGGCACCGACGGCGGCGCTTGAACCGATCACTGCGCCGTATCAGCGGCCTACAACGATCACCACTGACGTAGCCAGCGCAATTGCGGCGGCGGAAGCCGTTACGCCGCCGGATGGCCTGATTATCGCCACTGGCTCCCTCTTTGTCGCTGGCGACGCCCGGGCCGCCGTTGGGCTGACTGAAGCCTCGATCCTGCCCCCTGCCTGAGTGGATTGTTCCCTGCGCCCCTGCATTACGCCGCGTGGACTTGACCTGGGCGACGCACTTCGGGGAAGATCGGGCGCGGCTGGGGCGGTGGCCGGCGCGGAAAGAGGAACGAGCGATGCGTAGTGTACGGGTGGCGCTGGCGCTGCTGGTGCTGCTTGGGTGGGGCCTGCTTGCTGGCAGCAATGGGCGCCCCGTCCAGGCTGCGGCGCAGTGGATGCCTGGGGCGTCGCTGGGGTGGGCGCGGCAATTTCACGCTACGGTGGCGTTGACCGATGGCACGGTGCTGGTGACTGGGGGCGCGGGCGCGTCGCCTGGTGGCGCATTCGTTGATGCGCTGACCGCGACTGAGCGCTACGACGCGGCGACGAACCGTTGGCGGGCGGTTGCGCCGTTGACGCAGCCCCGGGCGTTGCATAGTGCGACTACCCTCCACGATGGTACTGTCCTGGTCGTTGGTGGGCATGGCGTAAACGGTGAGGCGGCGACGGGGCGCACAGCGGAACGCTATGACCCGGTTGCTGACC
This sequence comes from Chloroflexia bacterium, assembly GCA_039810045.1. Classification (GTDB taxonomy): domain Bacteria; phylum Chloroflexota; class Chloroflexia; order Thermomicrobiales; family CADCWN01; genus CADCWN01. The sequence goes on along the minus strand of JBDHWF010000104.1, from coordinate 2,090 downwards.
GCTGGACACCCGTGGCGGCCCTGGCAGCGGGGCGGATCGCCCACACGGCGACGCTGCTGAACGATGGCACGGTACTGGTTGTGGGGGGCGGTGGGTATACCAACGAGAGCCGCCCCGTTGCCGAACGGTATGACCCGCACACTGACCGCTGGACGCCGACCGCGCCACTGCTGCACGAGCGGCGGCAGGGGCAGGCCGCGACGGTGCTGGCTGATGGGCGGGTGCTGATCACCGGGGGGCTGCCCGCGCCGGAGGCAGGTTGCACGCAGGATGCCTGCGTGGTGGGGCCATTGCGCGAGGCGGAGATCTACGAACCAGCGACGAATCGCTGGATGGCGGCAGCTCCGCTGCCCACCCCCTACACTGATCACACGGCGACGTTGCTCCCTGACGGGCGGGTGTTGGTGGTGGGGGGGCGCACTGCCGCCCTCTACGACTCCACGACGGCGCAGTGGGCGAGTGTGGCCCGTCCGGCGGCGGCGACCTTCTCGGTCAACCATACGGCGACGGTGTTGGCCGATGGCACGGTGCTGGTCGTGGGGGGCTTTATCAGCGGGCAGACGCCGAGCGAGACGGTCGAGCGGTTTGACCCAACTGTGAACCGCTGGACCATCGCTGCCCCACTGACCGTTGGGCGGGTGGCGCACACGGCGACGGTGCTGCCTGCTGGCGGGGTGCTGGTGGTGGGGGGGTATGGGCCACTGGCGGCGGTGGAGATCTTTGCCGATGATGGCGCGCCCGTGGTCGCCTGCTTCACGCCAACGGGATATTGTGTGCGTGGGCGGTTTTTGCAGCACTGGCGCGATCATGGGGCACTGGCGCGGCATGGCTACCCGATCAGCGAGGAGCGGATCGAACGACTGGAGGATGGGCGGGAGTATCGGGTGCAGTATTTCGAGCGGGTGCGCCTGGAATATCACCCGGAAAATCAGCCACCATACGACGTGCTGTTGGGCCAGTTTGGGCGGCAGATACTCGGCGGGGTGCGCCCAGCGGTGCCAGCGCAGCCCGGACAACAGTATTTCCCGCAAACGGGGCATAACGTTGGCGGGCGGTTTTTGGCCTATTGGGAGGCGAATGGGGGGCTGGCGCAGTTTGGTTTGCCGCTGAGCGAGCTATTCCGCGAACGCCTGGAAGACGGTCAGGAGTACACCGTACAATACTTTGAGCGCGCCCGTTTGGAACACCACCCGGAGAATGCCCCACCGTATGACGTATTGTTGGGCCAGTTCGGGCGACGGATACTCAGTCAGCGATGACGCTGAGATCGCAACGATAGTGGAGGCACAATGATCGCAACGCAGCCACAGCGCGTGGGAATCCTGATCTTTGATGACGTGGAAGTGCTGGACTTTTGTGGGCCGTTCGAGGTCTTTTCGATGGCGCGGGCTGGCACTGGTGACCCCACTGCGCCGGGGCTGTTTCAGGTGCAGACAGTCGCGCAGGAGCGGCGCACGATCACCTGCCGTGGGGGGCTGCTGGTTGAGCCACATCTGGCGATAACCGACGCCGACGCGGTGCGACCGTTCGATATTCTGCTGGTGCCCGGTGGGCGAGGGACGCGGCGGGAACAGGACAACGAGCCGTTGCTGGATTGGATTGTGGCGCAAGATCGCGGCACCACCCTGACGACCAGTGTTTGCACCGGGGCGTTCCTGCTGGCGAAGCGCGGCTTACTCGATGGCAAACAGGCGACGACGCACTGGGCCAGCGTGGCGTGGATGCGCGAGACGTACCCCGCCATTACGATCCTGGATGATGCCCGCTACGTTGATGCGGGGCGGATTGTGACCTCGGCGGGCGTGTCGGCGGGGATCGATATGAGCCTGTACCTGGTGGCGCGGTTGCACGGCGAGGCAGTGGCCCGCCAGACGGCGCGCCAGATGGAATATGACTGGCAGCCAGCGGCAGCGGTGTAGGGCGAAAGCCGCGTTGTGCAGCGATTCGTTGAGGGCAGATGGAACGATTTTGTGGCAGTTGTGGCGGGGTGCTGGAAACGCGCCAGTTGATTGTGGGCGAGCCAGCGCGGCAGGTCTGCGGGCAGTGTGGGCGGGTGCATTACCGCAACGCCAAGCCGTGTAGCGAGGTCT
>JBDHWF010000103.1:0-14497 GCA_039810045.1 Chloroflexia bacterium | reverse complement strand
ACGGCACCCTCGTTGACGCCGCCGCCTGGGGTGGCACCGGCAGCACCCAACTCTACGACCTCGCCACTGGCAAATAAGCCCTTCCCGATCAGCAATAAAGGCGCAGCCGCTACATAGCGGCTGCGCCTTCCGTCATCCTTGGCACAGCTTCAGCAAGAACGCATCAAAGGAAATAGACCAACTCTGGCTCAATCGTCTCGCCCACCTTCAGCAGGCCGAACGAGGAATACGGCGAGCGGCGTTTGTCGGTCGGGGAGCCTGGATTGAACAGGATCGTGCCATGCTGCAACTGGCTCAGCGGCTGGTGGGTATGCCCAAAGACGATGCAACGCACATACGGGTTATCGACAAAGGTATTGTGGGCGCGGTCGAGCGTGTTACGCCCGCGCCCTTCGTGACCATGCACCAGCCCAATCAGATGATCGCCAACGGTGATGACACGCGAACGCGGCAACACGCGGCGCATCTCTCCGTCATCGCCGTTCCCAGTCACGGCTAGCACAGGCGCAATCTCGCTCAACTGGTCGAGTACGGCAGGGGCAAAAATGTCGCCACCGTGCAGGATCAAGCCTACCGCTGCCTGCTGTAACTCATCTAGCAACAGTTGTGGCAAACGACGACTATCTTCGGGGTAGATGTGCGTGTCCGAAACGACCCCAATGGTCAGTGGCGCGGCCCACGACTCCGCCGTAGTCGTCCAATCGCGGGCGGCTCCTGGTTCCGTTACCATCGTCGTTCTTCCCGCTCAGTAGTCAAGACTCCAAAGATACTGTTCAGCACTCCGGCGGCCAATGCCGTAATCGTCGCTCCCAGGAAGGTCGCATCCACCCCCAGGGCCTTGATTTTCGTCGCCAACCAAAACATTAATCCATTGATCACAATGCTGAACAACCCCAGCGTGAGGCACCCAATCGGGAACGTAAATGCTTTGACCACAGGTCGCAGCACGGCATTCAACACGCCCACCACCAGCGCAAAGATCGCCAGATTCGTGATATTGCTAAAGCTGACTTGATTCGGTAAGAAGTTGGCGACAACAACCACAGCCACCGCATTCGCCACCAGGGCCAGCAGAATCCCCAACATTGCTCAACGCTCCACCTGTAGCTGCAACTGCCAATACTGGCACCGTAGTGTACCAGAACCGTCTAGCAGCGATCTTCCACCGCTGGCGGCAATGTCGCCAGCCGCACCGCCACCACGGCCAGCGCCACCAAACCCCAAAAGAGCGCGACCATATGCGCGAAGGTGATATTGAAGAAATAGTGGTCGAGAACGCCCGCCACGACTGCCGCCACTAACGCGCCAGCCAGGGCCAACACGGCCTCACGCTCGGCACTATCCGCCACCTTACGGCTGAAGATCGCGGGCCAGAGTTGCACCCCCAGCACCAGCAGCACCACCAGGTAAAAGACCAACCCAAAGAGGCCCAGCCGCGTCGCGATGGCGAGATAGACGGAGGATACCCCCGCTTGCAGATCAATCGATGGGGCATCGCCAAAGCCAATCCCAAACGCGGGGCGTTCGCGGATGATCGCCAGCGCGTTTTGGTATTCCGCCAGCCGCAGCTTGGTCGCGGGATCTTGCAGGCGCACCCCCTGAATGAATCGGGTGATGAAACTGCGCCCCAGCCCCGACACCAGCACGACTGGCACCGCCAACACCATCGGCGGCAGCAACCAGCGATAGCGCACTACGCCAATGAAGGCGATCCCCACCGCTGCCCCGAGCCACGACGCCCGCGATTGCGTCAGGAGCAACGCGAGGCCCACGATTGGCAACGCTGGCAGGGTGATCAGGCGCGGGACGAGTGGGCGGCGGGCGGCAAACTGCGCCACCAGCAGCACCAACACGACCATCAGGAAGCCGCCGAAGCTGTTGGGATCAACCGCAGTGCCTGTAGCACGAATCGCCTTGGCGGGGTCATCTTCGATGTAGCGAATGATCTTCCCGGTCGGGTAGCCGATCACGGCCAACCGCGCCAGCAGCCGCTCGGCCCGCGTCCCCAACACCCAGAGCAACAGGCCCACTGCGCCAGCGGCTGCCCCCAACGTGGCGAGCCCGCAAAACGCCCAGCGTAAATCCGCCCTGGTTTGCAGCAGATTGGTCAGCAGGAAAAAGATCGAAAACGATAGCACCAGCTTGATATAGTCGTGAATCGTCGACGTGGTGTAATTCCCACCAATCCCCAGCACAAAGGCAAAGACGGTCACGATGATAAAGAGTACGAGCGGCCCATCAAGAGTGCTGGGTGTCAGGCGTTCTTCCCGCCGCAAAAAGAGCCGCAAGGCGAAGACCAGCCAGGTCAGCCCCAGCGTGCATTCGAGCAAGGTGGGTGTCAGGCCCACCTTGAATGGCAGCGTGCCAAACGGCAAGAGTGTCACCACGCCCAGGGTCGCTACCAAGCCCCACCGTGGCTCAACCAAAATCAGCACCGCACTAACCAGCCCCACCAGGGCGATCAGCGGCAGCAGTGGCCCCAACAGGCCAACCGCCACCCCCGCAGCCACCCCAAGCGCCAATCCGCCCAGCGCCAGCAACCAGGGCGCTTGGAGCAATTGTCGCCAGTTCAGCGGGGGGCGAGCAGCGGGACGGCGAACAGCGGCTAGAGCCATCGGCGCCAGCGGAAGAAGATCACCATAATGACGGCGATGATCCCCATCGAGAGGAGGAGGTAGACGAATGAGAGCGGGTGCTGTTCGAGTGGCAGCGGCACATTCATCCCGTAGATACTGGAAATCAGGGTCAGCGGCAACATAATCACCGAAAAGATTGTCAGAATCTTGATTACTTCATTCAGCCGATGCGAACTGAGGGAGTCAGTGGTGGCGCTGAGCGAATCAACCACTTCCTTCGCATCATCGAGAATATCGTAGATTTTGTTGATCTTATCGACCAGATCGCCATAGTAGGCTTCGAGAATCTCCTCTTCTTCGCCATGCTCTTTGAAGAAGGCCCGAATCCGTCGATCCAGAATCGCGATCACCGGCACCTGGGGCTTGAGGATCCGCCGGGTTGCGATAATGTCGCGGCGCACAGCGGCGATCTCTTCAATCGTCCGCAACGAGTGGCGGTCAAAGATCATTTCGTCGATCTGCTCAATCCGCTGGCTGATGCGCCGGGTGATCGGTACACAATAATCGAGCAACTGATCGACGATACTGTGCAGCAAATATTCCGCCCCATCCCCAAAAATCTCGTCGCGATGCTCTGGCTCACGCTCGATCATGTCGAACAGGCGCACCAGCGGCTTCAATCGCGCGTCGTGCAGGGTGATCACATAGTCACGCCCAACGAAGATATCGACCTCCGTCGAAGTCGTCTGGCGGGTCGCCTTGCTGTGGACGGGAAACTGGAGGACGAGCGCGAGGTAATCGTCGTACTCATCACATTTTGGTCGCTGCAACGTGTCGAGTACATCTTCAAGATCAGGCTCGTGAAACTCAAAACTCTCGCGCAGGTAGGTCACGGAGGCTTCGGTAGGTCGCTCGATATTGATCCAGCGCACCGCCTTATGCTCGATCACCGTCGGCAACCCTGGGGCGTGTTCAGTTAATACCGCGTTGGCTGAAGGACGAACACGCGGCACCCACGGCACCCGCCGAACCAACCCAAGGTCGCGCCGTTCAGTCAACCCATCACACCCTTACAGAAGGCAGGTGAGCAGTGCGCTACGGGCGAAGTACCCGCTAATACTGCCCAGGCCACCCGTTATCGTTCGTCGTTCGGCTGGCTGGTGTGCTTCATCTATCAGCCAGCGGGCAATCGTCCCTGTTTCCCCTATTGTAGCCGAGACTGGTGCTGCGCTGTCAGGAAGTTGCCAGGGTACAAACTGTGAATTCATCCACACAATCACGCACCTTAGTATACCCCACAATGTACCTGTCGAAATCTCTTTGCTATACTTCAATTATCACGCATGACGCACCCCTGAAAGGAGCGCGGATGGCCCGCGATGATGCCGCACTCTTTGGCTGCCCGGTCGCCCGAACAGCCCAACTGATCAGCAATAAGTGGACGCCACTGATCGTGCGCGACCTCGCCCAACACTCATGCCGCTTTACGGAGCTTGCCCGTTCGCTGGCGGGGATCAGCCCGAAAACACTGGCCGAACGCCTCCGTTGCCTCGAAGCCGCGCAGATCATCACCCGCACCTGTTACGCCGAAGTGCCACCGCGCGTCGAATATACGCTGACTGAAAAGGGCCAGGCGCTCCTGCCAATCATTGCCACGATGCACACCTATGGCAGCACCTGGCTGGCGCGCGAATGCGATGAGCCAGTGGTAGAGGCTTCATAGTCAGCGTCACTACACGCCAATAACTGTTCAGCGACCAAAAGATTCAGTGGGGTGTGGGCAGTTACAACTGCCCACACCCCACTCTCGCGATGATCGATCGTAAACGGCACCCGTCCTTAGCTGATCGCCGTACCGATAATATAGGCCATCCCGATCACCACGGCACCCAGCAGGATCCCCGCAGCGACATTGCCTTCTTCAATCAATTGGCGAATCCGCAGGGGATGCAGCAGATCAAAGAGCAGGGTCGTAATGAACAGCAGGATGACGCCAATCCCCGCCCAGACCACCGATAACCCCGCATTAATGAAGAATTGATCCATCCTGCAAACTCCTTCCACTTCAGCCCGGCGTTCGCCGCCCACTTCTCACCACCAAGTTAGCCACAGAGAGGACTACGTATGGCAACGCTACTCTGTTTCTCCTATGGCAACTCATACCGCCAGTGGTCAGCGTCGTACCGCTCAGCGACGAGTTGGGCGGCAGCCGCCGATTCCGCAGGTCGCAGGGTCGTTTCCTCCAGGCCAAACTGCGCCCGAAAGGTATCGATCAACTGGTCAACCAACGCTGATCGGGCGAGAGCGGTTTGCCGCCGCAACGGGCTGACGCGCTTCGCCGCGCTGGCAATCCCTTTATCGCTCAATTTCTCCTGACCGATCCGCAGAATCTGCGCCATTTCCGCGGTATTCATCTGATACGAGATCGTCGTGTGATGCAGCACTACCTTCGACCGCCGCGCCTGCGCTGCCCCGCCTATCTTCCCTTCAGCCGAGGTAATATCGTTCAGCGGCGCATACCACGCATCAACCCCCAAGGCCCGCAACGTCGCCACCGCCCAGCTATCGAGCGCCGCGTACGACTCGGCGAACGACAATGCCTTCACCGCACTTTCGGGCAGCAGCAGCGAGTAGGTGATCGTGGCCTCTGGCTGCACAAACATCGCGCCGCCACCAGTGATGCGCCGGACAATCGTCACCCCGCGCTCCTGCGCGACCGCCTCATTGATCTCGTTGCGCACCGACTGAAACCGCCCCAAAATCACTGCTGGCGCATCCCAGGCCCAAAAGCGCAACAGCGGCGGGCGCTCGCCACGGGCCACTGCTCCCAGTAGCACCTCGTCCAGCGCCACATTCATCGCCGGGGCGAGTGGCTGCTCACGAATTAACTGCCACCCCAAACCCTGCCAGCCCGCAATTGCCGCATCGATCAACGACTGCCGCTCAGCAGCTACTGCTTCGCTCATCCTGCCTCCAACCCACGCTGGATCGCCATGCCAATAGCCTCAGGCGAAAATCCCAACATCGTCACTTCTGCGTCAAGGGCCGCCCGCACTCGCTCGGCAAAGCCAACGGCCTGCGCGGTGCTGGGCGCGCCTTCTAATGCCTGCACAATAGTGTAGAGCGCCTCATCAGGATAGAGAAAAAAGTCGCCGCTAATCTCCACCGCCCGCAATTGTCCCTCGACGACGGTAAAATCGGCTACGACCAACTTACCGCCCGGAGTCTTATATTCACCGTGCATCGTTCCTCTGCTCATCTTAGCGCTCAATCAGCGCCACTAGGCGAAGCCGAGCCCCTGCCGCCGCAAACTTACGTGCCGCCCATCGCCGATCACCAGATGATCAAGAACTTCAATATCGAGCAAGCGCCCAGCTTGCACCAGTTCTCGCGTCACCGCAATATCGTCTGCCGATGGCGTTGGGTCGCCCGAAGGGTGATTATGCGCGACGACCAGCGCAGGCGCATTCTGGCGCACCGCCTCCTTGAATACTTCGGCCACCCGAATCTGCGCTGCATTAACCGAGCCACGGTAGACGGTCGCCACGCGGACGACCTCATTCTTCGTGTTCAGCAGCACTACGCGCAATTCTTCCTGATCCAGCGCAGCCATCTCCGACGAGATCAAGATCGCGACATCTTCGGGTGAACTGATCTTGACGCGCTCATTCGGGCGTTCCAACCCCAACCGCCGCGATAGCTCCACACACGCCTTCAGCTTCGCGGCTTTGACCTCGCCCAGGCCACGTTCTTTGCACAGTTCGCTATACGACACCCGACTAAGCCCCAGCAAGCCGCCGTGCGTCGCCAGCAATCGCTGCGCCACATCAACCACCGTCTCCCCTGGCAGACCAGTGCGGAGCAAAATCGCCAGCAGTTCCCCATTCGACAGCGACCCTTCGCCGCGCAGCTTCAACTTTTCCTGAGGACGTTCATCCGCTGGCAATTCTTTGATCGTCAGGCGATATTGCGGCGAACTCTCACGCACAGCAGCCCCCACTCTTTGCCCAGCTCATCCCGTTCATTGCCAAAGGACAACGCGATTATTCAGGAAAAGCTGGCTGATTGCAAATCAGGGAAACGTTGTGCTATTCCTCGATCACATATTCGAACAGCAGGTAGCCCAACCCCAAAAAGAGCAGATCAAACGCGATCAGCAGGCCGATCCAGGGCGGGCCTGCCGGAACCACTCCGGGCACGGTTTCATTCGTCGCCTGCACCGCCCCAATGATGACCGGCACCAGCACGGGAAAGAGGAGCAGCGGTAGCAACGCCTCGCGCGCCCGCGTATTCGCGGCAATCGCGCCAAAGAGGGTGCCAACCGCCGCAAAGCCGACTGTGCCCAATCCGACGATGGCCAGGAGCGGCAACGGGCGCATATTGAGGTTATAGAGCGCCACGAAGATCGGCAGGGCGAACAGTTCAACTACCCCCATCAGCAGCAGATTCACCAGCAACTTCGCCAGGAAAAGACCGCCGCGATCAAGCGGCGCCAGCAGTAACCCTTGCAACGCGCCGCGCTCCTGCTCCCGCGCAAAGCCCCGGCTAAGTGTCAGCATCCCCGCAAAGAGCAAAGTGATCCAGAGAATCCCCGACGCCACCGCGCGCACGATCTCGCCTGTCAGGTCGAGGGCAAAGTTGAAGATCAGCAGCACCAACAGCGCGAAAACCACCGCTGACGATAACAGTTCACGGCTGCGTAACTCGATCAACAGATCTTTCCGCACGACTGCCCAAACTTTCCGCCAGTAGCTACGCACTGCCACCCACCTCTGTCTGCCGCGCCGGGGCGACACCAGTCTCCCGCCGATAGGTTGCTTCCAATTCACCAGCGCTGATCGCCAATGGCGCATCGCGCACCAGTCGCCCCCCACTGAGAATTGCGTATCGCCCACAGAGCCGCGCGGCCTGCGGTAAGTTATGCGTTGTCAACACGACCGTGCGCTGAGTTTCGAGCAACAGCGTTGTCAGCAACCCGAACGCCGCAAGATCTAACCCTGTATCGGGTTCATCCAGCAAGAGAATGGGGGGATCATGGAGCAACGCCCGCGCCAACGTCAACCGTTGCTGCTGCCCGCGTGAGAGGCTCCCAACCCGCACATTGCGGCGTAGGATCAGGCCAACCAGTTCAAGACCAGCAGTGGCAGCCGTGCTGGGATCAGGCAAGTCGTAGAGTTCGGCGTAGAAACGCAGATTCTCAAACGCGCTCAGTTCATCGTACAAGTAGGTTTGATGGGCGACCACCCCGATCAGTCGCCGCACCGCTGCGGGGTCCGCGAAGGCATCACGTCCGGCAATCTGCACCGAACCACCAGTAGGTCGACTGAGGGTCGCCAGCGCCCGTAACAGTGTTGATTTTCCCGCGCCATTCGGGCCGAGCAGGGCTAAGCGTTCTCCCCAGGGGATCACCAGATCAACCCCCCGTAACACGACCGTTGGGCCAAAGGCAACGCGCACCCCAGTCACCGCAATGGCGGCCTCGGCAGCGCCCGTTGCGGCACTCACGACCGGGAGCGGCCTGCTCCCCGCTCCGCAGGGGCAACCGACTTTTGCTCACCAATCGCGGATAACGTATCGACCAGATCTTCGGCGCTGTCTTGGCTGATCGCCTGTAAGGTCGCTACCAGCCGTTCTTTCAATCTTTGCCGCAACTGCTGATATTCGGCGGCTGGTAGATCGCCCCGGTCGTGCCGATCATCAAGGTCGGCCATCTCCCGCAGCAGTTCCTCACGGCGGGCCACCAACACCGTTGGGTCAGCGGCTGGCCTGGGCTTCCGGGTCGCCTTGGTTGCCGCGCTCGCGTCCTTAGTCGCCACCGCCTTTGGCGCGTTGGCTGGCACCGTTCGCACCTGCTGGCGCACGGTGCCCCGCCGCCTACCGTAGACCAGAATTAGCCCCAGGCCCGTCAGCAAGACAAAGACCAGCAAGGCGGGTAGTAAAATATCGCTCTCGCTCCCAGCAGTAGAAAGCCCGGTGAAGCGCACCGCCAACTGCCCACCTGCAGGAATATCGTTCGCCGTGAAGACGCGGAACTTCTGCCCATTCTGCTGGGTTTGTTCGCCACTATCGCGCAGAGTTACGTTCCCGCCACTGCTGGCAATCCGCACATTGGCAGGGAGATAGAGGCTGTATAACCCTGTTTTGTACGGAAAGATCCGATTGAAGTCGAGCGTACTCCCCTGCAAGGCAGTGCTTGGCGCGGCGATTTTGTACATGAAAGCGAATTGCCGTTCACCTGGGGGAATCGCGTTGAGGACAGCAAACCCCGGCAATGGGGAATCGTCGATTGGCAACATCGTATCGCGACTCAGCCCCTGTACCGGCTCTAACGCAATCGCGCTATTCGGCAACCCAAAGCGCAACGTGAGGGCGTTTTGCCCGCTATCGCGCCCGACATAAGCCCCATTGCTCGTATTGCTATAGGCTCCAGTCTCGATAATCTGTGCCCCCAGCTTGGGGTCAAATGTCGAGAAGATCGTATTCATCCGCAGGAAACTCAGCGCAGCCTCATCGCGCGTGGCTGGATAGACCTCGATTCCCCCGACATCAACAACCGTTTGGCCCTTCGGGAACTCCACCTCGCGGAAATAGTTGCCGCCTTCATAGACAATGCGCAACAGGTAGACGGCATTCTGATTGTAGGGAAAATCGGCGAAGCGAAACGAACCATCGTCGCCAGCGACTGTCGTACGCACCTCTGGTGCGCCGCCTACGACAGTCGCCACCTCCAGGCGCACCAGCGTACCAGCGATATTTGTGGCACCGTTTTGCCCGATAATCTGCCCGCTGATCGTCCCATTCACCGCCAGCACAGACGCCACCGGGGCCAACCCCAGCAGCAGCGCCACACTCAGCAACAGGGCAGTTAGCGCACGCCGCATTGTCCCTACTTTCTCCCTCACCTTACCGCAGTGCCAGTTACTCAGACTGCGCCGCGCCGCGCGCCTGCCGCAGCGCGATCACCTGCCGCTCGATCTCTGCATCCAGATCTACATCGGCAGCCAATGGGGCCACAGGCGTCCGCGCTGCCCGCACCCGCCGCACTTCCTGCTCAATCGTATCTTCCAGCGACTCAGCCTGCACCTGTTCATCAAGCGAACGAATCACCGCCAGGGCCTTGCGCTTCAGGGCCAGGCGCTCGACCTGATATTCTTCTTCGTCAGTTTTCCCTACTGCCTGCTCGAAATCGAGCGCCACGATCTGCCCCAATACCTGATCGCGCAAGCCCGTCAACTCATCAATCGGGTCGGCGGGAGCGCTTGGGGCAGCGCGCCCCACGCCAAAAGCCTGCGGCCAGATCAGCGGCGCGACCACGTAGCCAACCGCCAGCGCTGCCAGCAGCAACCCAAAGAGCGTAGCGGCGCTCATCCGCGCACTCCATCGCCACTCGCCTGTTGCCGAAACCTGGCCAGTTCCTGCTCCAACCGGGCTTCCTCCGTAGCGGGCAAGTCAGCAGCGACTGACGCGGCATCATCGACGGCGGCTACAGCCTCATCAGGTCGCCGTGACCAGCTACGCAACACGACCGCCACCACCACTACCCCGATCGCCAGCGCGATAATCGGCATTAGCCAGACCCCCAGGGTGAAACCCGCTGCGGGCGGTGTGAGCAGGATTTCTGAGCCATAGCGGGCCACAAAGTAGGCGCGAATCTGGTCTGGCGACTCACCATTTGTCAGCTTTTCTCGAATAATTCCGCGCATCTGCACTGAGAGTGGGGCGTTTGAGTCCGCCACCGTTTCACCGCTACAGACCGGGCAGCGCAAGCCCTTGGCGATCTCGCGCACCTGATCATCAAGCGCATCGGCCCGCACCCCTGGGGCCACCAGACCAAAGATGGTCAGCAGCGCAAACGCGAGGCAGCCAGCCAGCCAACGCTTAGTCACCATAGGCCATTGCCTTGCCACTCGCTGGCGCGGTCACGCGTACTGGCTGCGCGACTGGGCGCGGCCAGAGAGTGAAGAATGTCCCGATCAGCACAATCAGGCCGCCAATCCAGAGCCAGACAACCAGCGGATTGACGACCAACAACAAGGTCGCACTGGCGCTATCCCAGGTACTCAGCACAATGTAGAGGTCTTCCATTGGGGTCGTGCGAATCGCCACGCTGGTAGTGCCCTGATTCTCAAACCCTTTATAAAACGACTTATTCGGGCGCATCTCACCCAGTACCGTAGCGCCATCACTGATCAACAGACGGGCTTCGTCTACCCGCCGATCACCATCAACATATTCGACGCGATCCTGTAACTGCACCGTGTAGCGCCCGATCTGCGTCGTCTGCCCAGGAGCCAGCGTTACCTGGCGCTCCTGCTGATAAACCTGCGAACCAATGACCCCCAGCGCCAGCGCCACAATCCCCAGATGGATGATATAGCCACCGTAGCGGCGACCGTTTCGCCGCAACAGCGCATAGATCGCCGTCATTGGCCCTTCACCAAGCCCAATCCGCCGCGCCCGCGCCCCCTGGACAAACTCCGCAATAATCGTCGCGACCACAAAGAGGCAGCAGAAGACACCAACGACAGCCGGAGCCAGCCGCAACCCTAGCACCACCAATAGCACCGTGAGGACAACTGCCACCAGCGTTGGGAGCAAGAACGCCTTGCCGAGTTGCTGGCGGGTAGCCCGCCGCCAGGGGAGCATCGGGCCAATCCCCATCAGCAGGACAATCCCCAGCAGGAGCGGCCCATTGACCATCTGGAAGTATGGTGCGCCAACACTCACCTTCACATCCTGCAACGCTTCGGAGATCAGCGGGAAGATCGTCCCCCAGAAGATCGCAAAGGTGACGGCGATAAAGAGCAGATTGTTCAGCAGGAACGCGGCCTCCCGCGAGATCAGCGAATCAAGATCGCGCTCCGCCCGCAACGCTGGCATCCGCCAGAACAGCAGGCCAATCGAGATCAGCACGACAATCGCCAGGAACCCAAAGTAGTAGGGGCCAATCGACGAGAGCGCAAAGGCATGAACCGATTGCAGCACCCCGCTACGCACAACAAACGTGCCAAAGATCGCTAGCACGAACGTCAGCGTCACCAACGCCATATTCCAGATCTTCAGCGTACCGCGCCGCTCCTGAATCTGAATCGAGTGGAGGAACGCCGTACCAGTCAGCCAGGGCATAATCGCGCAGTTCTCGACTGGGTCCCAGCCCCAATAGCCCCCCCAGCCAAGGACGTGATAGGCCCACCACGCCCCTAGCAAATTGCCAAAGCCCAGCACCGCCCAGGCAAAGAGCGCCCAACGCCGGACTAATGGCAACCAGGCATTATCAACGCGCCCACTGACCAGTGCGGCGATCGCGAAGCAGAACGGGATCGTCCAACTCATGTAACCCGCCAGCAACATCGGCGGGTGAATCAGCATCCCCCAATCGCGCAGTAGCGGATTCAGCCCCGCACCATCGGCAGGGGGCAACGCTCCCGGGCTCGCCGCAAACGGACGCGCCACGAACGAGAGCATGAACGTCAGGAATCCTTCAATCGCCAGCAGGCAGGCGATGAACCCCGGCAATAACTGATTGGCGATCTGCGAACCACGCAGCCCCTGCCGCCAGAGCGATACCACCGCCGCCGCACCAAGTAGCCCCAGCGCAGTGGTCCAGTAGAGCAGCGAACCTTCCATACCGCTGTAAAAAGCCGCCCCAACGTAGATCAGTGGCATCGAGCGACTGGAGTGTTTGGCAACGTAGGCAACACTGAAATCATGGGTGAGGAACGCGACGATCAGGACGCCAGAGGCAACCGCCAGCAACATTGCCAGCGCAATCGCCGCGTGGCGGGCACTCACGGCGAACTCGGCGGCCTGCCTGCGCCAGCCAAAGAGCGCGGCCCAAACCCCAAAGCAGCACAGGAGGAAAGCGGCAAAAACGGCGATCTGCCCGATAGTAGCCATTGCACCCTAACTACTTCATCGCCTCAGTTTGCCCATCGAACTTCGAGGGACATTTCGCCAGCATCGTATCAGCCACAAATCCCGTGTTCGGGTTATATTTCCCTTCGACCACGACTTCGATCTGATCACCGAAAATATCTGGCACTGTGCCACTGTAGACCACGGGCAACACCCCACTGCTATCAGTCACCTGAAACCGAATCGTGGCCGAGCCTTCTTCGCGCACAATCGAGCCAGGAACGACGTGACCCGCCAACCGCACCTGCTGCCCGTGGGCCTTACCAGTCTGCAACTCCGTCACTGTCTGATAGTAAACGTTCGTTTTCAGACCGTTATAGACCAGATAGCCAATGACCCCCAGCAACACCACCGCCACCAGCAGTATCTGCCACTGCTTGTTACGACGGGTCGTTGTGGTTGGCAAGGCCGGGGTTGGTCGTAGATTTCCCAGCGCAGTATCAGCCATCGTCCTGCTTCCCCTTATCGTCCTAGCTGCCCCGCAGCGCCTGTTCATAGATCGTCTTCAGTACCGCCGCCAACAAGACCACGATCACTCCGAGCCAGAGCAACGCCTGTGGCGAACCAAGCTGCTGCCGGATTCCGGCGAATCGACCTTGCGGAACAGTCCGCCTGCGCCGCCCTAAGCCTTGCGCCAGGCCAAAAATCCAGAGTACCAGCGCGACCTTCACGCCCAGCACGATCCCATATTGAATCGTCGCGCCCCGACTTGCCAGCCGCTCGAACGTCAGGATCACGCCGCTGACGATAAAGACGACCATCGCGCCGTTGAGCCACTGCCGAAACCGTAGACCAGTGGCGCGATTGAACTCGGCTGCCGCGTCCGGCGCAAGCTGCTCCACCGCCCGCGCCTGAATCAGCAATTGATATGCGGCTCCACCGAGCCAGACAATCGTTGCCAGACTATGCGCCCAGCGCACGACGATCATCAACAGCGTGCCAGCATCCATCCTGGCTTAGGGGACGAGCGGCGCGATCAGCCCATTTAACTGCCGCGAAGTAATCGGCCCGACCCACTTTTTCACCAGTTGCCCCTGCTGGTCAATCAGATACGTTTCCGGCACCCCGGTAATCCCGAAGCCGACCGAGATCTTCCCCTCTGGATCGAGTGCCACTGGATACGGCACCTGATACTGGTTGACGAACTGCTGCATCGGCTCGGTATCGTCGTTGAAGGCGATCCCCACAAAGGCCACATTGCGGTCTTTGTACTGGGCATACGTATGGTTCAATTCCGGCGCTTCAGCCTGACACGGCCCGCACCACGACGCCCAGATATTTACGACGACCACTTTCCCGCGCAGATCGCTCAGGCGCAGTTGCTGCCCATCCAGGGTCGTCACAGTGAAGTCAGGCGCAGGGCCAGAGAGCGGCACCCCACTGACCGTTGCCGAGCGTGGCCCGCGCACCATCCCCCAGAACAACAGCCCCAGCAACGCCACCGCCACTGCAATAATCGTCAGCAGTAACCAACGCCGTTGTTGCCACGGCGGGCGGGAGGGAATCTCACGCAGTTCTTCAGCACTGATCTCGGCCAACCAACTCAACCCTTCTGCTCGTGCATCAGACCAGCTGCAGCAATTCCCCACCTCCCCTGTAGTATACCGTAGCCGCATAGGGGGAACAACGGAGCAAATTATGTCACCTACATCGTCAACCTTGGCCGCAAACCGCTGCCACTGTGGCACGTCACTTGCGTTACAGAGCTATGCCGAGAGCGCCGCGCCCCTCCCAAGGGAGCGTTTGGTTCAACTCTCGGCATTTCTTTGTCCATATTCTGTGGCAAAATACAGCGTACTGATTTACTGCCATACGCAAGATGAGGAACGATGAGCGACACAGCGGAATCCTACCCAATTGCTGATGAAGTCGTCCTGCGCCGGATCGGGCAGATGGAAGGCGCTGCTGACCCCACACCACTGGCCGAGACCGACTACGACCGCCTACGCGACCTGCTGACCGGGCAGATCGTCAGTACGGGTGACCCCTGTGAAATCTTCGAGATC
>JBDHWF010000102.1:0-14845 GCA_039810045.1 Chloroflexia bacterium | reverse complement strand
ACCATAGCGCGATGAAGCTAATGCTGCGCGGGCGGCGGCAAGGTCATACGGCAGCGGTTGCCCCTCCCACGGCCCGCCGGGCATCGTCGGCGGCACAATCCCTTGGGCTAACGCTGCTTTGCCTTCCAGGCTGACCGTTGTCAGTCGTTCCCGATTAATGGCCTGGGCAAAGGCGCGGCGCACTGCTGGATCGTCGTATGGTGGCATTGTTGTATTGAACCCAATATAGGTGAGGGAGAGGGATGGCATGATGGTCAGTTGTGCCCGCAGTGAGCTGTTCTCGACCAGGACACGATCAACTGAGGAGATTGGTACATCGGTGTAATCGATCTTGTTTCCTTCATACAGATTCATTGGGGCCGCTGCTGCCTGCCCAACGAGCAGCGTGACCCGTTCCAGCGTGGGCGCGCCAGCGTAAAAGCGGTCGAAACGACGTAACGTGATTTGGTCTGCGGCCACCCGTTCAAGCTTGAATGGCCCACTTCCATTGGCCTTTTTGGCCCAGGCAGTACCGCCTGCCCGCACATTCGCTTCATCAACGATGGCAGAGACAGGGTAACTGAGTTTCATCAGAAAATAGCTCTTTGGCGCATCAAGCTTGATCTCAATCGTGTGTTGATCAACGACCCGTACCCCGGCCAGTGTAGTGGCTCGACCCGCGAGCTTGTCATTTGCCCCCAGAATGTCGCCGAGATAGGTTGCGCCGGGTAATTGTGCGCCGCTGTTGCCAGCAAGGGCGGGGTTGGTCGCGCGTTCCAGGCTATATTTCACTGCCGCGGCATCAATCGCTTTGCCATCATGAAAGACTGCATTTGGGTGCAGGACAAAGGTATAGGTCAGGCCATCGTCGCTAATGGTGAAGCGTTCGGCAAGGTCTGGCGTGACATTGAGTTGCTGATCGAGATGAACCAGCCCCCGGAAGATTTGCCGCACCAGGAAGCTCGAGTTGCCATCGCGGACCAATGCTGGGTCAAAGTTTGGTTCGCTCGCGCCAAGTGCCAGCGTGAGCGATTGCTCACCGCGTGGCGTTGGTATCGTGTTCGCCGTGGCGGTAGCCAGCCCTGAAGCTACGGGAGTAGGCACGGCGGTGGTCCCAGGCCGACTACTGGTTGGTGCCTGGGTCGGTACAGGGGTAGGGTTGGTGTTTGGGCTGTTGGTTGGCGCAGTGGTAGGGTTGCTCGGTGCTGGTGTCGTAGTAGGGGTGGGTGAAGTGCCAATCAAGGTGCAGGCAGTCAGCCAGCTAAGCAGTAAGATTGCACCAACTGCGCCGCTGAGGCGTTTTTGCCATTCCGCTCCGTGTTTTCTTGTGTTGACTCGGATCATCGCCTTCTACTATTTCCGTGGGGTGCTGTGCCATGTATCTGTAGGCGATTGTAGCAGTGACTGAGAACGAGATGCCAACACACAGAAGGGTTGATCTTGGAGGGCGGTGGTGCTTGCTTCACCCGAAAAGGGCGGAGCAAGCACCACCATCGTGCTACCAGTTCGTAAAACTCCCATCGGCAAGTCGCAACTGTGGGAGTTCAGTTTGCCGATAGGGATAGCGTTTCGCCGCCTCACGGTCAAACTCGATCCCCAGGCCAGGCGCCGTTGGCGGTAGGAGATAGCCAGCCTCCCAGACTGGCTGGTTCAGCACCACGTCGGTAAGAACCGTGCCTGTTTTCGCTGGTTGTTCCTGCACCCCAAAGTTGGGAGTCGCCAGATTGAGATGCAGGCAGGCGGTCGATGAGACAGGGCCGAGTGGGTTATGGAGGGCGAGCTTAATGTAGTGTGTCTCACACCATCCAGCGATTTTCCGCGCCTCGGTGAAGCCACCACAGATACAGAGGTCGATTCGCGCGTAGTCGATCCATTCTTCCTCAATCAACTGGCGAAACTCATACTTGGAGGAAAATTGTTCGCCAGCAGCGAGTGGCGCCGTCGTGCGCGGGCGGAGAGTTTTGAACGAGTCGGGGTTTTCTGAGCGGAGCGGGTCTTCGATGAAGAATGGCCGAAACTCCTCGACCGCCTGACAGAGGTAGAGCGCGTCGGGGAGGTCGAGACGCGTGTGAATATCAAAACAGAGTTCGATATCGTCACCGACTGCCTCGCGAATCGCCCCAAACTGGGCGATCGCCATCTTGATCGCCTCACGTGGCTCGATCCGTTCGCCGTCGTTCGGGAGGCCCCAGCGGACGAATTTCCAGCCGTCAGCTGTCGTCTCTTTGCACGATTCAACCAGCGGTTCAATCGCCATCCCGTGTCCACCAGCGTTGTGCGGATAACAGACCACTTTGTCCCGCACCAGGCCGCCCAGCAGTTCGTAGACGGGGACGCCGAGGGCTTTCCCTTTGATATCCCAGAGGGCGATATCAATCGCGGCAATCGCGGTGCCGAGGATACGCTGGGCGGGGAAGAAGCCACCACGGTAGAGCAGTTGGGAGATATGCTCGGTACGCATCGGGTCTTGCCCTACCAGGATCGCCTTGAAATGCTCAACTGCGCCCATAACCGCAAGTTCACGCCCGGTGATCCCCGTTTCGCCTACCCCAGAGATCCCTTCGTCAGTATCGACCGTAACGAACAGGAAATTGCGATGCCCACCCCACACCGCATGGGCCTGAATATCGGTGATTTTCACTGCGTCCTCCCACCTTCCTCCGCTGATTGTTCCTGCTTATTCGTCAGCATAGACAATATCAACCTGTCGCTTGCTCCGCGCTGATTCCAGGATCGCATCACAGATCACGGCGGCGCGGTAGCCGTCCTCGAACGTTGCGCCGTGAGGGGCAACATCGGTCTGTGTAGCGATGGCTTCCAGGAAATGCGCGATTTCGTGGACAAACGTATGCTCCCAGCCGATGATATGCCCCTGCGGCCACCAGTATTTCCAGAATGGGTGATAGTTTTCGCTGACCAGCACATCGTGGAAGCCTTGGGTTTCCTTCGGTTCTTCGCCAACCCAGAAGACTTTCAGTTCGTTGAGTTTCTCTAGCTCAAAATGAACCGAGCCATATTCGCCATTGATCTCCAGCACCTGATGATTCTTCCGCCCCGCCGCGAAGCGCGAGGCTTCTAACGTGCCAACTGCGCCATTGGCAAAGCCAATGGTGGCGACAAAGGCATCATCAACGTCGACCTTAGCGGTGCCGCTGCCATCGGCCAGTGGTCGCTCAGGGATAAAGGTGCGCGTCATCGCGCCGACAGTGGTTGGTTCGCCAACCAGATAGCGGGCGAGATCGATGATATGCGCCCCCAGATCGCCGAGTGCTCCGCTTCCCGCCGTTGCTTGATCAAGCCGCCAGATCTGCGGTGTGCCATAGTGCGGCATGATCCACTCTTGCAGATAGATCGCCCGAAAATGGTAGATCCGCCCTAACTTGCCACTATCGATTAGCTCCTTGATCTGGCGGATCGCTGGGACGAAACGATAGTTGAACGCGACCATATGCTTCACAGTGGTTTTCCGCACAGCATCAAGCATCAGCTTCGCTTCTTCTGCCGTGCGCGCCAGCGGCTTTTCGCAGATGACGTGTTTGCCTGCCTGGGCCGCAGCAATCGAGGGAGCGGCGTGCATATCATTGGAGCTAACGTTATTGAAAACCTGAATCTGGTCGTTCGTTAGCATTTCCTCCCAGTTCGTGTAGTAGCCAGCGTAGCCATACCGCTGTGCCGCTGCACTGACCAGTGCTTCGTTGCGTCCGCAGATCGCCACCAGGTTGGGAATCGCTGGTGGGGGATAGATCATGTAGGGGATTGTTTTGTAGGCATTGGTGTGGGCTTTGCCCATGAACCCATAGCCGAGTAGTCCGATTCCTAATGTGGGTGCGTCGCCCCCTGCGGCGACAGCGGCCATTCTGGTAAAGCCAGTTTCGTTGCTCATTCGTTGCTCACCACCTCTCTTAGTCTTTGGCAAATGCCGCGTCAAAGGCCACGGTCGATGGCGTGAAGTCCTGGCTGCGTACGAGCGCCAGCGCTTCTTTCGCGCCATACTCCCGATCCATCCCGCTATCCTCCCACTCAATTGACAGTGGGCCGTTGTAGCCGATCCGATTGAGCGCACGAATAATCGGGTCCCACTTCACATCACCATGACCCGGCGAGACAAAGTCCCAGCCACGGCGGGGATCGCCGAAGTCAAGGTGGGAGCCGAGGATACTGCTGCGTCCGTTCAGGCGCAGGCGCGAGTCCTTGATATGGGCGTGAAAGATGCGGTCCGGGAACTCGTCGATAAACTCCACTGGGTCAACAAATTGATGAATCAGGTGGCTGGGGTCGAAGTTAAAGCCGAACGCTGGGTGATTGTTGACGGCAGTTAAGGCCCGCCGTGCCGTGATAATATCGTAAGCGATCTCCGTCGGGTGAACCTCCAGCGCAAAGCGGATCCCTTCCTGCTGAAATGTATCGAGGATTGGTGTCCAGCGGTCGGCAAAGTCCTGATATCCGGCTTCGATATCAGCCTGACTGGTTGGGGGGAAGAAGTAGAGCTTGGCCCAAACATTACTCCCAGTGAAGCCGTTGACGACATCCACGCCGAACAGTTTGGCGGCGCGGGCAGTATTCGTCATTTCTTCGGCGGCGCGTTGGCGTACCTCCTCAGGGTCGCCGTTACCCCAGATGCGCGGGGGGAGAATTGCCTGGTGGCGGTTATCAATCGGGTCGCAGACACACTGTCCAACCAGGTGGTTGCTGACGGCGTGGCACTGTAAGTTGTGTTGCTCCAAAAGGTTACGGATGGTACGCACGTAGCTATCGTCAGAGAGGGCCTTTTCCACATCAAAATGATCGCCCCAGCAGGCTAATTCCAAGCCATCGAAGCCCCAATCACTGACCATTGCGGCCAGGGTTTTGAGTGGGAGATCGGCCCACTGCCCGGTAAAGAGAGTAACGGGTCGTCCCATGATCTCCTCCTTGTCCTACGCTCAAGCGCGATTCTCACGGCGATTCCTTGCGTGTGCTGCATGATGCATGCAATGCTGTTGCTAGCCTACGGCGTGTATCGACGAGATGCAAATCTCGACCATGCTGACTGATCTCGCCATACCGCGCACAGCCGTTGACCTCAGGAAAATCACCACAGAACGGTCAGGTTATGCGTGGAACTCTTGACGCGTGCTGGGCAACCACCTACAATGATGAATAACGTTCATTCATTGACCGGGGTAGGTGAGGATGCCGCGCACAATTGATCCGCAGAAACGAGCGGATATTCTCGCAGCCGCGCGGATTATCTTTGCTGAACATGGCTTTGTGGGGGCGCGAATCGCCGATATTGCGACTGGCGCGGGAATCGCTACCGGCACCGTCTATCTGTACTTTGAGTCGAAAGAGGCGATTGTTGCGGCCCTCGTTGATGACCTGGTAGCACGCCTGACCTTTGAACTCTGCGCCGTGCTTGATCGACCGACCACTGTGGCCCCGGTGAACGAGACAATTCGGACTGCTTTGCGGTTTTTGCTGAATGAAAGCGACCTCTTGCGATTGCAGCGGTTGGAAGTGGGGCTGAAAGGGTTGGCCCCGTATCAACCTTTACCGAGCTATCGCCACCTCTGGCAGGAACTGGCAGTGCGATTATCAGCCAGAATGGTGCGCGGCGAAATTCGTCGCTATGATCCGCTGACCTTGGCTGCATTATTGATTGGTACGGTTGAGTGGGTAGCGGAGATTGGCTTGCTCCGTGGTGATGGCGATGTCGCAAAATATGAGGCGACTGTCTTACAGGTAATGAATCAGGCATTGCTGCCAGCAGTAGCCGATATGCTTGATCTGAGAGATTAGGGGTAGTGGTGTTTCAGCAGCAGTGGATGGGGAGAAGCTAAATGGTCAGTTCGCCAGTTGCCGTTGAAGGGATATGGTCAGATGAGCGGCGTGAGCTTGCCGCCGCCGCCGAGGTGCGGGCAGCCTTTATGCGGTATTTCACCGTGATGATGAAAGAACGTAATTGGCTGCCGTGGGATGATCTGCCGCTTGATGAGATCCGCGAGTTTGGCGCGCGTCTGAGCGAAGATACCATCAAAATCATCGAAGGTTTCTATGGCCTGGAAAGCCAGGTGGGGAACTATGTGGCTGACGGCCTCGATATGTTACACAAGATGCGGGAACGGCGAAATCTGCATCTGGCCTGGGGTTCTGAGGAATTGAAGCACCCTGAATCGTTCGAGTTGGTGTTGGCGCACTCTGGTCGCCGAACCAAAGCTGAACTAGAGGCTTATCGGGCCGCTGCAATGGCGACTCGCTGGCAGATGCGCGATGAAGACCCTGCATTGGATAACCCGCTGGGTTTTATCTGTTATGGGCTGATGCAAGAGCGGGCTACCGTTGTGAATTACGATGCAATGCGGAAGCGGATTCGCAGCGAGTATGGGCTAGCATCGGAGCCTAGTGCCGAAGAACGTGAGCGTGGGATTGAGGTTGGGGCGGCTGGGGCCTTTCAGCGGGTCGCCAATGATGAGCAAGCCCATTACGAGATCTTTCTTGAAGTCGTCAAAATCTACCTGCGCTACTTTCCCCAGGAAACATTAGAGACATTACAGCGAGTCATTGCTAATTTCCGCACACCAGCATTGAACTTGTTGCCGAATCCCGCGCAACTAACAGAGGCATTGGAACGTACATTGTTCTATACACCGCTGAAATATGTGCGGAATGTACGGAATGTTGTCCTGGATGCCCTTGGTTTTGAGAGTAAGCGTGCCTTGGATTGTGCCACACGGGCGGTCCAGCAGTTGTCAGCGACGTTAGTGCCCGATAGTTTTCAGATCACGCGAGATGGGCAGGTGATCTCAGCAGTGAGCGATGCCGTAGGGGATTAGCGCAATCACAACGACTGTCTGTTGGCACGTGTTGAGAACGTCAGGAGCGTAGTAGCGAATGATGATTAAACACATGCGAGAGCCAGTCAATGGCCTGATCCATCTGGCCGGGGTTATTCTCGCATTGGTGGCATTGGGCTTTCTTGTTGGGGTGGCCTCGGCGCAAGGAAAGATCCATCATCTGCTGGCTTTTCTGGTCTTTGGCCTCAGCCTGGTTGCCCTATACACCGCCAGTGCGCTGTACCATCTCTTGCCGTTGTCAGAGCGTGGAATTGAGCATCTGCGGCGGCTTGATCATATCATGATCTTCTTTCTCATTGCCGGTACGTACACACCGTTCGG
Source organism: Chloroflexia bacterium (assembly GCA_039810045.1). Lineage (GTDB taxonomy): Bacteria > Chloroflexota > Chloroflexia > Thermomicrobiales > CADCWN01 > CADCWN01. Next base: position 7,712 of record JBDHWF010000102.1, on the reverse strand, counting down.
ACTCATCGCTCTCTATGGTGGCTGGCGTTGGGGCGTGTTAGGCACTGTTTGGGGGCTGGCGCTTGCTGGCGTGGTGATGAAATGTTTCTGGCTGAATGCCCCGGTCTGGTTTTCTACACTGCTCTATCTGATCCAGGGTTGGGTCGCCGTTGCTGCTGTGCCCGTCCTGCTGAAGGTCTTACCCGCCGGGGCGTTCGTCTGGCTATTACTCGGTGGGCTGGTCTATAGCGTTGGGGCAGTGATCTTTGCTACTGACCGTCCAGTTATCCGGCGTGGGGTGTTTGAGGCCCACGAACTCTGGCACGTGATGGTGCTGATTGGTAGCGCCTGCCATGTTTGGGCGATTGGACACTATCTGACCCCGTTTGCCTGAGTGCGTAGCAGGGGTTGCCCTTGGCCCCCCATTCGCTGCGGGCTATGGCGCTTCCTGGGTATATTGTGCAGGTACATAGCCAGTCTTACCATCTGGCGTTCGCACATGACGCCAGGTAATCCCGTTCGCCTGAATATCTGGCCCCACCTGCACTAATTGGGTGCCTTCGATATACGCTGTATCATGGTCGTCAAGATTTGTGGTTCGGCGAAGATAGACACCATCGCCACCCGTATTGGCGACAACAAAGGTTTTCGCCGCCGCAACGGTCACTGCGCGACTGGGTGTAGCCGGGGCTGGCCCCGCAACGGTGGCGGTGGGGAGCAGGGGCACTGGCGTGATCACGGCCTCTGCCGTAGCTGTGGGCGCGGGTTCGGGCAACGCTTGCTGGCGATTGAGTAAGAGCAGCGTACCAGCAGCGACCAGCAGCACCAGTGCCAGCCCCAGCAATATCCGCAGGAGCAGGGTTTGCGAGAACCTTGTATTCGCTGACGATTCCTTCGAAACCGTTGGTTCGCGATTTGGGGTAGATTCTCTGGGGGGCACGGTAACCGTGACATCAGGTATTCCCCGCGGCGGTGTGGGCAAATCAACTGGCTGGGAACGCTCCTGGGTGGCCGTGATTGGTAACTCAACCGCTGGGGTTGCTGGCGGTGGTTCGGGCGGCAGATAGACTACGGGCGGCTCTGGCTGAGGTGCCGTTTGCACTGGTCTGGCGGTGCCAGTGCCAGGGGGCGGGAGGGCAATCTCAATAATCGCCACATTTCCTGCCCGCCGGGAGAGCAGGCGAAAGATTGGTTGGATCGAGCCTGGGGGTAACCCTACGGGCGGCCTGAGTACGATCCTCGCCGTTGCCTGTGCTCCTGGTTGCAGGTAGACGGTTGGTGGTCTAAAGGTGACCCAGGCCGGATCAACTTCGCGCACACTCAGGCGGAAGTCATCAGCAGTTGTGCCAAGATTGACGATCTGTGCGGTCAGGGTCGTTTCGTGTCCTGGCTCAATTCGTTGTGGCCCACCAACGATCGTCAGTGAGGCGTTCGCGCTCATCCTTCCGTTCTCCCTCCTTGTTCAAAGGGAATAATAACGGATCCCAAGCGCGAAAGACCGTTTTGTCGGTGGGGCAGGAGTTTGGTCGGCTGGACAAGCAATGTCGCCCAGCCGACCAAACGGCGAATTAGCGTGGAATTAGCTCTAACAAGCGCGCAATATCCTCTTCAGTGTTGTAGAAGTGTGGGGAGACCCGAATCCCCCGTGGGCGCAGTACCAGGGCGATCCGCTGCTTTTCACAAGCGGCAATGAACGCTTCGTCTTTGGCGCGATCGCCAAAGGTGAAGACGGTGATTTGTGAGCGGCGGTCGGGATCGGGACTGCTTGCGATCTGGATATTGGAGGAACTGGCAAGCTCGTTGTAGAGGGTTGTTGATAGGGCAGTTGTGTGCGCCTCAATCGTATCGATGCCGATCTCTTCAATCAGGCCAAGGGAAGCAGCGAGGCCAGCCAGACCGATCTGGTTATTACCACCAGCCCCGTAGCGGGCTGCCCCCGCCTTCCAGGTAAACGGCCAACTGATCTCCCCATTGTTGGTGACAATCGCCTGCTCGCCAATGAAGGTGGGGGCGATTTGCTCGACCACGTCAGGGTTGACATAGAGCGCGCCAACACCAAACGAGGCCATCAACCATTTGTAGGTGTGCGTTGCCATTGCACTGATCTTGGCCGCCTTGACATCAAGTTGCCGCACACCAACGGCCTGAATACCATCGATGATCAGTAGCACACCACGCTCGGCGCAGGCAGCGCCGAGGGCTTCCAGATCGGCCCGCCACCCGGTATTCCAGGTAATCGCGCTACAGGAAACGGCGCGGGTACGCTCGTCTACCTGTGCCATGATTTGGTCAACCGTGGCACCAGCACCCTCAAACGGCACAATCCGCACATCGACGCCGCGCTTGCGGAGGTGGAGCCACGCCGTCGTCAGCGATGGAAACTCTTCAGCGGGGATGACCGCATTATCGCCTTCTTTCCAGTCGATCCCCTGAATCGCGATATTCATTCCGTGGGTGGTGTTGCTGGTAAAGATGATATCGTCTGGGTTTGCGCCGATCAGCCGCGCCAGCCGTTCACGGGCGACTGGCAAGGCGCTCGGCACGGCGCGATCAGTGTCGTGATATTGCGCACCAGTGGCAAATGCGGTAATTGCCTGCACTGTGCGGCTGGGCAGTAGTCCCTGCGCTGCGGTATTGATATAGGTGTTTTCTCTAAATGTCGGGAACTCTGCTTCGCGCACTGCGGCGATTGCTGGTGGTGTGGTGGTGGCAGTCACTGGTGATGCTCCTTTCATTATGCCTGACAGATAAACTCAACTTCGTTACCATCAGGATCATCGGTGTAGAGGGTACGCGATGGGAGAATTGGGTGTTGACCGCCGCGGGTAGGCAACCCCGCTGCTTGTAGCTGCTCCGCCAACTGGTCAAAGTCGGTTGGGTTGACGGCAAATGCGAGGTGGTGCAGGGTTCGGGGCTTCGTAAAAGTGGGGCTATCGGCAGGGAGCGGGACCAATACAATCAACTGCGGGATACCCGCTTGCTCCGGCCCAGCCTGAAGAAAAATCGGGCCTGGTCGATCGAGTGGCGAAAGTACTTTCAGGCCGAGAAGATCGCGATAGAACTGCAGTGCTACCTGCTGATCGCGCACATTCAGTACTATTTCGGCTAGCCCTTGAAGCAATCCCATAGCGCTTACTCTCTATCCTGCTTGTTCGGGAATCACGATTGGGGTATCTTCACGGTTGCCCCACTCGCCCCATGATCCGAGATAATTCCGCACACGGGGATAGCCTAACATTGTCAGCACCAGGAAAGCGTGGGCCGAACGATAGCCCCCACCGCAGAAGGGGATAATCTCTTTGTCGGGCGTAATCCCATGTTCAGCAAAGAGTTTGCGCAGGTCATCAGCGTTGCGAATCATTCCATTGCTGTCAAGGTGATTGGTCCATTCGAGGTAGACGGAGCCAGGGATCGTCCCGCTGCGTTTGGTGCGGGCCTCTTGCCCCAGATATTCGGTGATCCGTCTGGTGTCCAGAATAACGGTGTCGGTATCCTCCAGGTGGTCGAGAATATCGCGATAGGTGGCGAGTTTGCTGCGGTCGTAGGTGGGCGAGAAGTTGCCAGGTTGGACCGTTGGTGCATCGGTCGTGAGGAGGCCCCCATCTTCAACCCAGGCAGCTATCCCGCCATCGAGCATTTGGACTGACTGATGCCCAAAATAATCGAGGACCCAGACGCCTCGTGCGGCGTTGGTCAGTGATTGCTCATCGTAGACGACTACCACCGAATCGTCATTGACTCCCGCGGCTCGCAAGGCCGCGAGTTGCCGCTCCTGCCAATCGGCAACGCCAGCGGGATCAGTGTTCTCGGTGCGGAGCGCGTAGAAGTCGACATTTGTGGCCCCTGGCAAGTGCCCCTTTGCGTATTCACCAACCGGGCGGCCATCAATCAGGCGCAACTGGGGATCATTCAAGCGCTCGTTGAGCCAGGCGAGATCGACCAGGAACTGCTCGTGTGGATAGCCCTTGTTCGTCATCGTTCCTCCATTCTGCACACAATTTGTAGAGGCATGGTAACAGAGATTGGGGTGGCGTGTACGACAGACCGCTCTTTGGCTGTTCTTCTTGATATTTTGGGTCCGCAGGCTGATCCCCATAGCATGATGATGGCCTTGTCGTTGCTTGTATTACTTTGTGTCCGTAAGCGTGCTTGCAGCAGGAAACAATGCGATGAGTACGGTGAGCGTGTACACTGCGCGTGGTTGTGCTCATGATGATCCAGTGATCTGGCTGTATTTGCTTGACGGAGGGGGAGGAATAATGAAGGTTGGGGTTGTACTGCCAATCGGGGCAGATCCACAGACTGGGCAATGTTTGCCGTATCAGGAAATTCGGGCGTTGGCCCGTGGAGCAGAGGAAGCTGGCTTCGATTCGATCTGGCTCTTTGATCACCTGCTCTATCGCTATCCCGATCGGCCCACCTCTGGCCCGTGGGAATGTTGGACGACCCTTGCGGCGTTGACTGACGCGACCGAGCGTGTGCAACTCGGCACGATTGTCCTGTGTACGGCTTTTCGCAATCCGGCGATGCTGGCGAAGATGGCGGTGACACTCGACGCGATTAGTGGTGGCAGGCTAATCCTTGGTCTGGGGGCTGGCTGGCACCAACCGGAGTTCGATGCGTTCGGGCTGCCGTTCGATCACAAGGCGGGACGATTCGAGGAAGCACTGAAAATCATCACGCCGTTAGTCCGTTCTGGCAAGGTGGATTTTCAGGGCGAATATTATCAGGCCCCAGACTGCGAGATGGTGCCGCCACCACCAGCAGGGGGTATCCCCGTATTGATCGCATCAAAAGGCCCACGGATGTTGCAACTCACTGCTGAGTATGGCGATAGCTGGAATGCCGCCTGGTTTGGCCGTCCAACGAACTTTCATGCGCGTCGCGCTGATCTGGTGGAAGCCTGCGGCGTGGTGGGTCGTGATCCAGCAACGCTGGAAATGACGGTGGGGGTGCAAGTTACCTGGCCGGATCAGGGACCAGGGTCAATGCCCACTGATAACCCAGACGCCGTGCTGACTGGCTCAGCAGAGGAGATTGCAGCGGGATTGCGAGCGTTCGCTGATCTTGGTGTTGGACATGCAATCATCAACTTGTTGCCAAATAATGCGATAACCCAGGCGCGGCTTGCTGAGGCGCTACAGGTCTATCGTACCAAAGCGGATTAACTGCCCAGATGCGCCAGTAGTTGTTCACTACTGGCGCACATGGCGTCATGCCTAGCGGAATGCTGGCAAGACTTCCTGGCCGAAAAGTTCGATATCTGTAGTATCGGTAAAGCGCGGGAAGTTGAAGAAGATCAGGTCAAAGCCCAGTTCGTGAAGCTGGTGGAGGCGGTCAATCAGGCCAGCGGGATCGCCAACGTAGCTCGGATCATCGGGACGCATCGGCGCACCCTGGACGAGCTTTTCGGCTTCAGCGCGGGTCTTTGCCAGATGTACGCGCAGTTGGAACGTCTTGCGAATACTGTTGTAGTCGCGCCCAACTGCGGTGCAGTGGTCTTTGAGAACCGCGATCTTCTGCTTTAGTTGTTCATCGCTGCGGCTGAACGGCAGCCACCAATCACCATGTTCAGCCACAGCACGCAGGAGGAACCGTTCGCCATCACCTCCGATCAGGATCGGGATCATTGGGGCTGGCGTTGGTTCGCAGATCGCATCGCGCAGTTGGTAGTATTCCCCATCGAATGAGACTGGCCCACCAGTCCAGAGCGCCCGCATCACCTGAATCCCTTCGGACATTTGGGCGATGCGCACTTTAGCCGAGGGAAATTCATAGCCGTAGGCAAGATATTCTTGCTCGACCCAACCAGCGCCGTAGCCGAGGACAAAGCGCCCCCCACTGAACGCTTGCAAGGTTGCCGCCATTTTGCCAAGTAACGCAGGTGGTCGATAGGAGTTCGCCATCACACAGTTACTGAAGAGTTGGTCAGGATAGCGGGCCATCAGCCAGGTCAACTGCGTCCAGCACTCCATCCGATACCCACTGTGGGTCATCAGATGGTCGGAGATCCAGAATGACGAGAAGTACGGCTGTGCGGCATCCAGCACCTGTTGCAAATCGCGGGTAAAGGTTGCGGGGTTGATGACTTCCAGCCCGCGATCACCCGTTGGTGGGTTGTAGCCAAAGTCGATCTGTGCCTTTGCGCTCATTGCTACCCTGCCTATCGCTTACTCAACCTCAAAGATTACTTCGACTTCAACGGGTGCGTTGCCTGGGAGTCCGGCCATCCCCACTGCCGAGCGGGCGTGGCGGCCATTCTCACCAAAAACTTCGACCAGTAGTTCGGAGAAGCCATTGATCACTTGTGGCTGCTCGGCAAAGCCAGGGGCAGAGTTGACCATCCCCAACACTTTGATCGCCCGCTTGATCCGGCTGAGTTCGCCGAGCGCTGACTTCGCCACACAAAGCTGATTCCAGGCAACCTCGCGGGCGGCCTCTTTGCCTTCGGCGGTCGTATATTCCTTGCCGAGTTGACCGTTCCATTTTTTACCGCTGCGGCCCGGCGTTGAGCCAGAGAGATAGAGTAGATTCCCCACCTGTACCCAGGGGAGCAAGCCTGTTGTTGGAATCGCTACTGGCTGGAGTTCAAGGCCCAGTTCAGCCATCTTTTCTTCTGGTGTCATGGTGCAACCTCCTGCAAAATCAATCGTTCATAGGCTATACACGTTGATCTACTGCTGCTACAGCCACTGTAAGAATTCAACCAGATTCCCATCAGGATCACGGTAGAAGACTGTCTGTACCTCGCGGTCAACGCTGGGGAAATAGGTTTTTCCGTATGGTCGCTCAGGGGTCAGGCCCGCTGCCTGGAGCCGATTGTGAACTGCTTCAACATCGTTGAGCGCGATGCCGATATGGTCAAAGATCGCGTAGGGATTTTCGCCTGGTTCTGCTTCGCGGCGCGCCAACTGGATCCCTGGCAACCAGATCATCAAAGGATTCTCTTTTTCGCCCGTCCAACGGATGATCGGCAGGCCAACCAGATCGCGATAGAACGCCAGCGAGGTATCGAAATCGCGCACCCGAATTGCAACGTGCAGGTTTTCGTGGTCGATCGAGGCAGTGAATGGTTCAGCCATTAGGATTCCTTTCCAACTATACGCGGTTCGCCACGGCGTCATTGTCGCACAGTTGCTGATTGTGGCAAGACGGCTGCTTTACGCTCCGATAATTGGTATAAGGGGAGCGTGGCGGTGATCAATTGGGAGGTTGCGATGTTCTCAACGATGGCTGTACTCCTGATTCTTGGCCTGGTCTTTTTGGGCAGCAGGTTATTGGACTGGCGATTGCCCGCCTCGATATACTCTGGTCTGATCATTATTGGCGTACTGTATAGCTGGTATCGACTGTTCTGGTTTATGAATGGCCTAGTTGGTGGACTGCTCGCGCCGTGGTATCTGACTTCCGATCGCCCTGCTGTTGGAACCTGGTCAAGGGCAGTGCATGATCTCTTTGAGAGTTTTCCGGGGAACTACCTGCCAGGAACCCTGATCGTTGGTGCTAGTCTGCTGATCTTTGGCTGGCGTCTGGTGCGAACATCACAGCAGCAACAGCTTGGCTGGCTGTTTTTACTCAGTAACCTGAGCTTCACGCTGATTGTCTTGCCGCTCCTGTTGCCCGCTGCGGTACTCAATTCAGCGATACTCAGTAGTCAAGCGGGATTGGCGAAGAACTTGCCGCTGCTGGTCATACTTGGCCTGCTGGTTGCTGCATTGTTGCTAGTGCAAGGA